>JBILXQ010000261.1:0-4470 GCA_044378375.1 Planctomycetota bacterium | reverse complement strand
GATTCGGCGCGAGTGGTGGGTGGAAAAGTCTAGCGCCCGCTGACGAAAAGTGAAGCCCCAAGCGGACTTGAACCATTTTCGTGGGGTGCGGCTCCCGCTCCTGCCAAAGGACCGGAGGCAGCCCTAAGGACTGCCTCCGGAGTCATGTCTCCTACCGAGACCTAGCTAGAGCCGAGACCTAGCTAGAGGTCTCTCAGCCACCGATGGTGCTGAGGAGCTTGGCGCGTGCGCCTGCGTCGATGGCGAGGTTGCCAAAGGCGCGTGCGGCGGCGGCCTTGATCATCGGCGTAGCATCGCCGTTGACCACGCCTTGCAGGGCCGTCATGTCGTCGGCGCTGAGCTGGCCGCCCGTGCGGCTGAGGACGTCCGACAGAGCGCTGCCGGCAGTCACGCGAGCGTCTTCGCTGCGGGCCGAGTCGGCCAGCACCGCCATCAGCACGCTGGTGCACTGAGCGCAGCCACCGGCACCGAGCGCGTGCATCGCGGGAATCGCGATGGAATCAGCGCGCTTGGTAGCGGCATGCAAGCCAGCGTAGGCACCCGAGATGTCGGACTTGCCCGCGACATGAGCCAAGGCCGCAGCTGCGCGAGCAGCCAAGGTCTCGGCCAGAGCGCGGTCGCCCGTCAACTCGCCAGCCAGAGCCTGCATCACAGAGCTCATATCTTCGGCCGAACCCAAGGTGCCTTGGATGCGATCGCCGTAGGTGGCTGCCGTGCCATCAGCGTCGGCCGTGGCCACGATGATCGGCGTGTTGGCGAAACGCTCGTTGGCGCGGATTTCGTCGATGACTTGAGCCGTCGTCAAATCCGACAGCGAGTCGGCAACGACGACCACGTCCAACGCAGGTGCGCGGTGAACCATGCCGAGCGCCTTGGCACCGGAGGTCCAACGGTTGGCGTGGACATTGTTCTTGGTCAACGCGCTGGCCACCGCAGCACCACGGCCTTCGTCACCATCGATGACGAGAGCGAGGCGCAACGACTCGCGACCCGTAGCCGCACCGAGCATCGCCACAACTTCGGCGTTGATCGTGCCACCCGAACGCGAGGCAATCTGCGCCATAGCCACAGCTGCTTCGGAAGAGATGGCGCCGTCCGAGCACTTGAGTGCCGCGTTCAGGCCAGCCGTCGGCGCCTTGGCGACCCCGGCGAGCACGCGGCACAGGGCCGCTCCGCTCGTCGAGTCCATGGTGCTGACCGCATCAGCGAGAGCCGCATCGAGTGCGTCCACGCCCGCGGCGTTCACCGCGAGAATGCCGGCATCCGCCTTGGTCTTCCACTCGCCGCAGTCCACGCCCGCCGCCGTCATGGCGTCGCACTTGACTTGCAGACCAACGAAGCCGCGCGCCACGCGCGCCAGAGCCGCCGTCGAGTTGGGATTGACCGAGAGAGCTTGCAAAGCCGCACGACGCGACACTTCCACGCCGTAGAGCGCGGTCGGAATCGGAGTCGCCACGAGACGACCATCCCAACCCCAGACCGAGTCACCGGCTTCGCGCATCCACATGTTCACGCCGGCGAAGTAGCCGTCGGAAGCCTTGAGGAAGTTCGACTCCGCGTCACCGCTGGCCGACAACTTGGCCAACGACTCGCTCGCAGCGGCCTTGACCGTCTCATCGGTGTCCAGCGCGCTGACCTTCTGCAACGCACCGACCGAGCGGGCGTCACCGAGGTTGCCGAGCACGAAGCACAGATTGCGGCGCAACACCGCATCGTCCGAGGCGAGAGCAGCGCACAGCGGCGCGCCCACTTCGGCGCCCATCTGCGACAACGCATGCATCGCCAACACGCGGGCCTCGTCGTCGCCGTCAGCGCCCAACGACGCGATCAGCGCGGGCACAGCGTATTCGCCGTGATCGGCCGACAACGCGCGCAGTGCTTTGCGGCGCTCGAGCGCGTCCGTTTCACTTGACACTACCTTGGCGACCAACTCGCCAATGGCGGCATCGTCCTTCTTGCGCTCGGCGCGGCCTTGGCGCGCGAGCTCAATCAGGCGCTTGGCGCCGAGTTCAAAGTCGCCGCCCATGACGAGCATGTCGCGCCACACCACGTAATCGGTGCTGCGCCACAGGTCATAGGCAGTCGCTTGGTCGGGGCTTTGGGCCAGAACCTTTTGGAGGGCCTTGAGAGCCTCGTCCTTCTTGCCGCGCTGCAACATCTCCACAGCCATCGCGAAGTCTTCCTTCACGTCGAAAGCAGCGTGGGCGGGGGCCGTCATCAGGGCCAGGGCGGCGAGGACGATCGTCCGGCGCAGTCCGGTCATCTGGGGATCCTCTTGAGGTGATGCGTCGTCGGGGTTGCCGACGGGTGTGCGCCGAGGTGGGGGGCACCTAGGTGCGATTTAGGGGGGCGTGCTGGGCACCGGTAGACGACGCGCGTCGACCAGAACCAGCTTGGGTAGGTCGGGGGATGATATCGGCAGGCGCACCGAGTTCAAGGTGTGGCCTGCCGGGATCCTCCACCGCGGCCCCTATTATCCCCCCGAGCCCGCTCGGCTACAGCCCAAAATGCGGAGCTGGGGCATACAACCCGAGTACCCCTCCGCGGCGCGCCCCGGTGGCTCCCGGGTGCGTGGAGGGCAGCCCGGCCACATGGCGCGCGGCCAGGAGCGCAAACAACAGCCCTTCGCGGGCACGGGCGGTGGTGCCGACCTGTTCGGCCGCGCAGACAGCGCCACAGTGCCGTTCTAAAGCGCGCATCAGCGCGGGATTGAGAGCGCCACCCCCCGCCACCACCAGTGGTCCCGGCCGCGCACCGCCAGGTTGTACGCCGCCGTACCGGGCAAGGGCCTCCCCCACCGTCAGAGCCACCAACTCGACCGCTGTGGCCAGCAGATCCGCCGGCGACAGGCTGTGACGCACAGGCTCGAGCAGCGACAGGACCCACGCACGCGAGAATGTGTCGCGGCCCGTGCTTTTCGGAGGCAGAACGGAGAAGTACGGGTGCGAAGCCCAGCTACGCAACAAATCTGCCTGCACGCGGCCGCTGAGCGCGCACGCACCATCCTCGTCGCACGCCTGCCCCAAGAGCTCGCGTGCCAGCGTGTCGAGAATGCAGTTCGCCGGGCCCACATCAAAGGCCAAGAGCTCATCCGTTCGCGCACCCAACAGCGTCAGATTCGCAATGCCGCCCAAGTTGAGGATGGCCGCTGGTCGCGGTAGCTGCGGGAACAAAAGGTGATCGACGAGCGCCACCAATGGCGCGCCTTCTCCACCTGCGGCCAAGTCCGCCCAACGAAAATCGCCCACCACCGCGCGTTGTGTGCAAGCCGCCAAAGTGGATAGGTCCCCCAACTGCAGGGTCGCGCGCTGGCCCTGTGCGCCGCGCCACAGTGCATGGCCATCGTGGTGCCAGACGGTTTGACCGTGACTGCCCACCAAGTCCACACGCACCTTGTGTAGTGCTTCTACGCGTTGCAACGCATGAGCAAACACCTGCGCAATGTCTCGATGCGCGCAAGCAATCGCGCCCAACCACGCGGCACTGTGCTGTTCCAGCGCGCGGCCCTCGATCCACGACAACAGCACTTGTCGCAACGCTCCACCACCCGGCAGGTCTTCGTAGGGCACCGTCTGGCTCGCCACGAGCTCGGGCGGCAGCAGATCCGCACCATCCGGCGCCAAGCGCACGCGGCACAGGACCACATCCACACCATCGCACGAGGTGCCAGATAAGAGACCTGCAACCAGTACCCCCGAGGGTGTGGCGAGCTGCGTGGCCCAAGTAGTCCGTGCCGGTGTCGTCGTGGCAAGCATGCCGCGAGGATAGGATGCCAGCATGAGCAAGTCCTCGGCTCGCGAGCGGATTCTGGTGGTGGATGACGATGCGGACATCCGTCTGGCCATGGAAATGAGCCTGACCTACCACGGGTATGAGGTGCTCGTCGCCAAGGATGGAGAGGAGGCGTTGGCGCGCCTGGCTAAGGAGCGCGATGCTGGTGCGTCTCCCGCTCTGGTGATCACCGATCTCAAGATGCCGCGCCTCGATGGCATGGGGCTGCTCGAGCGCTTGCAAGGCTCGGGCTTACCGGTGGTCGTGGTGTCGGGTCATGGCGATGTGGCCACAGCGGTCGAGGCAGTCAAAAAAGGTGCTTCCAATTTTTTGGAAAAACCGCTCGATGAGCAGCGCGTCATGGTCACCGTGCGCGCAGCATTGCGTGAGCGGCGCCTCGCGGAAGAGAACACGCGCTTGCGTGCCAAGCTGGCGGGAGCGGTGGAACTCGGCGGCAGTTCGCCGCTGATGAAGCGCCTCGCCGCGCAAGTCAATCAAGCCGCGCGCAGCGATTCGTCGGTGTTGATCACAGGCGAAAACGGCGCGGGAAAAGAACTCGTTGCGCGCGCGCTGCATGCAGCGTCACCGCGCGCGGACGGTCCCTTCGTCGTAGTCAACTGCGCCGCGATTCCCGAAGACCTAGTGGAAAGTGAACTGTACGGCCACGAGAAAGGTGCCTACACCGGCGCACATGAGCGG
>JBILXQ010000260.1:0-4490 GCA_044378375.1 Planctomycetota bacterium | reverse complement strand
GCTCACTCGTGGCCTGGCAATGTGCGCGAGTTGGAACATGTGCTGCAAGCCGCCTTGTTCTATGCCCGCGGCACAGAGATTCAGGCCGCAGACCTGGATTCCGAACTCGTGCCTTCTGCCCGTCAAACGGGCACCGATCAGCAGGATCTCCTGCGTCATGGGCTGTTCCAGCCGGGCGTACCTCTCAAGCAGCTACTCGAGGTACCTGAACGCGAGATCCTAGCTGCAGCACTCACGCACAATGCGGGCTGTCGCACCAAGACAGCACGCATGCTCGACATCGACCGCACAACCCTCTTCAACAAAATGCGACGCCACGGCCTGATGGAGTTCGGCCGGAGCGAAGGCTAGAGTCGCCCATGGCGCAGGAACCTGAGAAAGCCCCAATCATGAAGTGGAGTAGTTGGATCTTGTACGCAGGCGCCTTGGCGCTGGTCTTCGGTGTGATCGCCATGGTGACCCGCCAAGCGACGTCTACACCGGAAGAGGTCTTCTCTGCGGTCCAGCAGCGCATTGCGCGTGGCGTGCATGACAAGGAGCAGATCCTGCTCAATCTTGATCATTGTCTGCAGCTCGCCACGCAGAGTGATAAGAAGGACTTGGAAGCCGAAATCCGGCGTGAGCGCGGCGCCATCTTGGTGGAGTTGGGCGCCTTCGATCGCGCCCGGGCGGACTTGACTGCCGTCGTGCAGCACGCGCCTCAAGACCGCAAGGCTATCCGCGCCCTGATTGAGTTGGAGCTACGCGCTCGCGAATGGGCTGTGGCCCGCGCACGGCTGGAGGATCAACTACGCAACCAGCCTGACGATGCAGCGGCGTGGAGCGTGTATGCGCGCTCGTGGCGCTTGGAGACAGAGGATCGACTGGCCAAGTGCAAGCAGTTGGTAGAGGGCAGCCTCGCAGCGGAGCAGGCGAGCGAGATGATGGCGCAATTGCGTCACAGTGCGGCCCTTCCCCTCGAAGACCTGCGTCGCAGCAAGATTGCGCACCGTCTCGAGCAAGCGTTGCAATCCGATCAAGACTACGACAGCGCTGTGATGCTGGGCGAGCTGGATGAAGCCGCGCGTTGCAACGCTCAAGCGCGCGCCGCCGCTGAGAAAGCCTGTGCCCTTGCAGGTGACGCCGATGCGCTGGTCCTGCTATTGACCATCAGGTCAGAGGCGATGGACACCGACGCTGTCGCACGTCTAGCCATGGCGGCCGAGCGCTCTCCAGTTGTGCGCCGTGATGTGCGCGTGCCGAGCATCGCCTTGCCTCACTTGCGCATGCATGGTCGTGCCCAGCTGGCCGCAGATCTGGCGCAAAGTTGGAGTACGGCACGCACGCAGTGGCCGGCGTCCTTCTGGCATGAAGCCTGCGTGAGCCTATGGGAAGCCAAGCGCTGGGAAGGTCTCCACGCCATGGCCATCGGTCTGCGTAGCGATGCCTCTGTCAGCGCCATCGCGGAAGCCGATTTCTGGTTGGGTGTGTCGCTGTCGCGCGCGGGTTTCGCCGCCGATGCGCAGCGCTTCCTCACCACCTTCTTGCTGGACGCGCCGCCGGAGCCGATCCCGCATGCGCGTGCCATCGCCTACTTGGAAGCCGCTCGCGGCGCCAAGGCCGCAGGAGCAGCGGCTGAAGAACGGCGCAATCTCCTCGGTTTCGTGCAGGAGTGGCCCGAAGGTGACGGTGAGGCCTGGATGCGCTTAGCTGAACTGGCAGCGGAAAGCGACCATGGAGGCTGGCGCGCACCGGTCGAGCAACAAGCCAAGGCCATCGAGCTTCTCCCCGCCCGCGTCGATGAGTTGTTGCCGCGCTGGATGGAATGGGGCGAACGGCACCTGCAACTGATCGGCTTCGACCGCAACAATCTAGGCGCCGATCGCGGGCCAGAAGGCGCTACGACATACGAGTTGTATCGCACGGCGCAAGCGTGGCTTGAGCTGGGCGAACACACACGAGCACTGGGTGCGAATCGCCGCTTGTTGGCACAACTGCCAGGCTTCTTGCCGGCATTGGATCTCGCCATCGAAATCGCTGTGGCGCAAGGCCGCGATCGAGACATTGTCGAAGCCGTGGCTTCCCGCGTGCAACGCGGTGGTCGCACACCCCGCTTGGATACGGTGCTCGCTGCCGTAGACCCGAGTGCGCTCACGCCCAAGTCACGACTAGCTTTGATTGAAGCGGATCCTGAACGCATGGGCCGCTTGCTCGTGGCGCAAGATCTTTTGACACGCGGCGAAACGCAGTTGGCGTTGGGGTCCCTAGAGGCCATCGCAGCCGACGCATGGACCGAAGACGCGCGTGTCTTGGCGGCCCATTTGCGCCTCGAGCGCGGAGACTATGCACAGGCGGCCGATCTGATCCTGCCGGCACGCACGGCTCTCGCACAGGCACGCGGCGCACTCGAGATCGCTGTGGAAGCACTGGCGGCTGCGGGACGCAGCCAAGAGTTGCGCACTCTGCTCGGCGAGTATGTGCAGAGCATTCCGCCCAAGCGCCTCTTGGTCGTATGCGATGTCCTGCTACGCCACAATCAAGCGGCAGCGGCACTTCAAGTTGCACGGCAACTGGATGCTGACCCCAAGACCCGTGGAGCGGAGACGCTCGTGCGGTTGCTGTCGGCACAGCTCATTCTTGGGCAGTACGACCTAGCGGAAGGCACCATCGAACGACTCGATGCGTTTGACAGCGGGGCGCGTTCCGCACGCTTGAAGATCCTGTTGGGCGTAGTAGCCAATCAAGAGGATCTCATCACTGAAGGCGTCAGCACTCTGCGTCCTCTGGCAGCAGCCTCGCCCGTGGTCGCAGCTCAACTCGCTTTGGTGTCGGGTGAAGCCAACCAAGCTGCCGCTGCACTGGAGAAGCTGCCGCCGAGCGAGAGTGTCGAGAAGGACACCATCCGGTACTTGACGCGCGCCCTCACAGCCGTGTCCACCCGCCGCGAGATCGCAGTCTCCTTGTGGATGGGCAGCACAAGTGCCTCTGCAGCCCGCGTTTGGTGCACTGGCCCTGATGGCAAGCGGTCGGCGCGTTTGGCTGCTGCGTGGCTGATTGCCATGCGCGAGCCTGCTGCGGCTGCTGTCGTGCAAGCAAACTTGACAGCGACTGCGGCAGCGCTGCCGGAGGGAGTCTGGGACCACTGGATGCTCGCCACTCTGCAGCGCTCAAGTGGTGACCGAGTGGGTGCACGCCACACGTCCGAAGCACTGGTCGCCGCAGCTCCCGACTTCGGGCCCGGGTGGGAGGTGCTCGGCCAATTGGGTTGGCGCCCGGAAACCAGCGAACGCGAACGCGCAGCGCGCGAGCTCAAGCGCATGGAAGGCTTGGGTGCGTTGGCAGCCGAATTGTGGGAGCGCAAACTTCTGGAGGGGGTCTACCAGTATCTGGATGGCTCCCCCGCCAAGGCATTGGAACTGGCTAGCGAAGCTGCTGCTCTGCAGCCCCGCTCGCTGCGCATCGCACGTCTAGGTGCGCTGGCTGCGGCCAAACTTGGTGAGGATGCCCAACTGCTATCCTGGACACGCCAAGCTCTTTCGCCCCGTACGGATACGGTGGATGAGCTCACTCCGCGCGAGGCCGCGGAGCTCGTTCACATCGCCGCTGAGGCCAGCCTCCTCATCGTGCGTAGTGGCGAGCGTACAGCTCAAACCCGCGCCCTGTGGGATGACCTAGCCGCCGCACGCACGAAGGACCCTCTCGCCACTCTGGCGGCCGCGCGTTTGGACCTCACCCTGGACGCGCGCAACCCCGCCGTGGGAGTCACCCGCGCGATGAGCCGTCTCGCTCGCTTCCGCGAACAACATGCCAAAGCCTGCTTGGACGACTTGGCACCCGGTGCAACTCACGAGTGGACCCTCTTCCACTCCTCGCTTGACCCCCAAGCCGCAGAAGAGTTCCTCGCTGCCGAACGGCGGCTTCAGCCCGCGCTCGCGAGCCTGTGGATGGATTCCCCGGACGTAGCGGCCGCAGCAGGACGCCTAGCCACCGCCACACAGGCCGCTGACCTCGCCCACCAACTCCTCCCCCGCGCCGGCTTCGCCCGCACCGCATTCCAAATCGCCAGCCAAGGCGAACTTACCCCCGAAGCCATCGAACTCGCACTAACCAAGGTCCCCGCCGCAGAGAATCTCCCCGGTGCTGATCCCGAACTCGTGCTCCATGCAGCGCGCGCCTACGCCAATCTCGGTGCCCGCCATGCCGTGCGTGCTCGTGATCTGCATGCCTTGGTGAAGCCGCACTTGTCGAGCCAGCCGCAGCTCAAGGTTGGTTGGTACTTGTTGGGATTGCAGATCGCTGTGCTCATGGGGGGAGATGAGGCACGGTTGGTATGTGGTGGGTTGTTGAAGGAGTGGATGGAGTTGAAGCCAATGGAGGGAGAGGTAGCGGAGGAGGAGGCGATGGTTGGAGTTGGGTGCAGGGGGGAGGCCCCCTTGTGATACTGGCCCCGACCAGTGTGCACAGAAATCCCAACTAGCTGTCCCACCTGGCGCGCGTGATTCGTCCGTAAG
>JBILXQ010000020.1:0-16490 GCA_044378375.1 Planctomycetota bacterium | reverse complement strand
CCAGGTTGCTGGTGGCTCGAACGGTGCCACGACCGCGAGCGGCGATGTCACGAGCCCGACGATCTCGGGTGCGTACATCAACTGGGAAGCGGACCAAGCTGGCTTGGTGATCGATGTGCAGTTCAGCGAGGATGTGTTGCCGGCTCAGGCTGGTGATGCGATGCGTTGGACGGTCATCGAAGGCGGTAGCGCCTCGCTGACCAACGTGGTCGGTTTCGCCGAGCAAGTGCAGTCGGGCAACTATCGCCTGTACCGTCTCACGACGTCGTCGCCGATCGGTGCGGCTCATCAGCTGCGCATCTCGAGCGTGGCTGACTACGCTGGCAACAGCGGCAGCAGCTTGACGGTGGACCCGACCGAACCGAACTGACGCCAGGTGCATGCGCGACGGAGGACCTCCCGTCGCCGACCTTGGAGCGGGCCGTCCCTTGGGGCGGCCCGCTCGCTTTTTCCAAGCGCATTACAGTCGGCAGGGGTAGGCGCGACGATTAGGAGGTTGCAATTATGGAGCAAGCGCATTCCACCCCTGTGGTCGAGGACTTGGTGCGTGCATTGTCAGGCGTGGACGGGGATGCAGCTCCGGCTGCTGCTCTGGCGGCGCGCATGAAGCACGCAGCGAGTCGTGTAGACGAGATCACTGCGCAGGTGGCTGCTCGGGCGCTCATCGGCGAGCTGTGCCAGGATCCGCTCAACCTGCGTCGTTTGGAAGCACTGTTGGTCCTCGGCATGGCGCACCCGGCTTTGTTGGCGCGTCATGGCATTGATGTGCGCCGCGAAGGAGAGCGCTTGGCGTTGCTGTTGGAGCATGAGGGGCGCACGGAGCGTGCCGCCGCCTTCCGCGAGACCATCGAGGCGCGCTTCCCTGCGCAGGATCCGGAATGCGTCAGCGCTCCGGACACGCAACCTGCGCAACTTGCGCCGGCTCTGGCGTCCACGAGCGGTACGCATGTACGCGTCGATGCGCTGTTGCGTGAGGCCTCCACTGCTGTTGCTCAAGGACGCACTCGTGATGCGTTGCGCCTGCTTCAGTCGGTGTTGACGGTGGACCCTGCGCGCAAGGATGTGGCGCGCATGATCCGCGATTTGCACTACGAAAAGGCGCAAAAGCGCCGTCACTTGCGCCGCGCGTGGTTGGCGGCGAGTGCTGTGTTCGTGCTGCTGGCTGCCACCGGTGTGGTGGTGCGCCGTGAGCGTTCGGTCGCCGCGGAATGGGCACACTTGCCCGCAGCCGTACCGCAAGACTTGGCCACCTTGGAAGCGCGTCATGCTGCAGTCGATGATCTGCTGGAGCGCCGTGGAGCGTGGCTTGGTATGGCCAGTGCAGTGCGCGAGCGCAACGAGTTGGAACGCCATATTCAGCAGGCACGCACGCGTCTTGCCGAGGATGCCGCGCGGGTAGTCGAAGAGCTGCGCGAACGGCGAGCCCAAGCCGAACTGTTGCGCGACCAAGCCCGTTTGGCTGCGGAGCGTGGCGATTACACACAAGCGCGATCCAGCTACAGTCGCGCACTCGAGATCGCCGATGCGGATTGGGAGCACCGTGACCGTACGGCGCGTGATGCCGCTGCGATCACTGCGTGGCTGACTGCACGGGAGACACGCTGATGGGCTTCTTCACTCGCATCGTGAGCTTGGGCGGCGCCGACAAAGGGCGTATCCGTGAACTCACACGGGCTCTGGCTACGGACCCAACTGCCGCAGCCTACGCGGCCCTTGCTCATGAACAGGCATTGCGAGGGGATGCCCAGGCCGCTGCGCGCACGGCGCGTGAGGGACTGGGGCTGCATGCGCATGATGAAGCACTGCAGCGGCTGTTGGAGCGCGCGACCACGCTGCTGCGTGAGGCGCGCTTGCGCGAACTGGCGCAGGAGTTGAGCACGGCACCGCGCCCTGCGTTGCGCGCCGAGTTGTGTGCCTTGTTGCTGGAGGCTGGCCGCTTGGAACGGGCTGAAGAAGCTGCCCTCGAGTGGAGCCGTCATGGCGGAGGTGCCGATGCGTGGATGGCGCAAGCAGAGGTGCGCGCCCGACGCTACTTCGCCGATCGCCGCCGTGAGGATGCGCGCACAGCACTTGATTTGTGTGCTAAAGCAAGTGCGGCTGCACCAGCGGATCTGCGTCCGTTGCGCTTGCGCCTCGAGCTGTGCGCGCGGGTTGGTGCCTATGCGGAGGCTCTGCGGAGTGCAGCCAAGTTGCTGGAACTGAGCCCCGGCGATGCCGTGCTAGAAGTGCGTCACCGCACATTGGCAGCCTTGGCGCCGCGGTCAAGTGAATTGGACACGGCGCTGCGTGAGGTCGAGCGCACAGGTCGTCTGGCCGACGAGGTCGCCACGCCTGCAGTACCGGACAGCGAAGCCTCCAGTCGTGACGAGGGCGCGCAGCCTGCGCATGTGCGGGACATGCTGACCGCTTGTGTCGAGCGCGATGCGACTGTCCAGTTTGCTTGCGCTCAGCGCGGCTCCACGGCCCTGATTCACGGGGAAAAAGGCGCCTCGGCTGAGCGTGCGGCTCGCGGGGCGCGTGAGATCACCACAGCCTCGCGTGCGCTGGCGCGCAAGCTTGGCTTGGGCGCATTGCGCGAGGTCCGGTGCGAGCATGCGCTCGATGACCAGGCTACGGCCACCGTGCTCGTACAAGCCAGTGACCACGGCTCGGCTGCGGTACGAGTGACCGGTACCGCGCACGAACGTCACACCCGGGCTTTAGTTGCGATGGTGCACGCGCTCGATACAGGAGCAGCACGATGAAGGCAGTACTGGATGCTCTACGCAACATCGGCGGTGTGCGCATGGCCGCGCTCGTCATGAAAGATGGTGTGCCTGTCGTGTGCTCGGGCGCGGATCCTGCTTTGGAGGCCGATGCTTTGGGTGCGTTGGCCGCGGGCTACCTGCGCGAATTGGAGCAAGCAGCTACGGCCTTGTCCTTGCCGACACCGCGGCGCGCTTTCGTGGGTGCTACGCGCGGCAGTGTGTATGTGCACAACCTTGAGTCGGGCTTGCTTGTGGTGCTCGTCGACTCGGGTGCGCCATTGGAACAGGTGGGTCCGGCCTTGGATGCTGCAGCGACGCGCTTGACGCGCCGCACCGAGCGGACAACCTCAACACTCACTCACATCGATCAAGGCCGCGGCGCTGCTTAGCGACCGCGGTTTTCAGGGGCAGAGGGCTAGCAGGGAACAACAGAGGGAACATGGTTCAAATCAACTTCGGCGAGCGTCAAGTGAACGCCAAGATCGTGTACTACGGTCCTGGCATGTCCGGTAAGACGACCAATCTTGAGATCGTCCACCAGAAGGCACCGCCTACCAATCGTGGCGAACTGACCAGCATCAGCACAGACGGCGATCGCACGCTGTTCTTTGACTTCATGCCGTTGGATCTCGGCACAGTCGCTGGCTTGAAGACCAGCTTCCAGATCTACACCGTGCCCGGTCAGGTCTACTACAACAGCACGCGCAAGCTCGTTCTGCAGGGCGTCGACGGCGTGGTCTTTGTCGCGGATTCTTCGGCCTCGATGGTGGAGGAGAACCTCGAGTCCTTGCGCAACCTCGAGCAGAACTTGGCGGAGTACGGCAAGTCGTTGGAAGACGTGCCGTTCGTGATCCAGTACAACAAACGCGACTTGCCCGATGCTTTGCCAGTCGAAGAGCTCGAGCGCTTGCTCAATCCGCACGGCGTGCCGTCGTTCGAGGCGGTGGCCAACACGGGACATGGTGTGTTTCCGACGCTGAAGGCTCTGGCCGCCGTCGTGATTCAGTCCATTCACGCGGGTGCGCGCGGTCCTGCTGCGCCCACAGCGGTCGCGCCCGCGCCCGCGCCTGTACCGGTCATGGCAGGTGCTCCTGCACCGGTGGCGATGGCCACGACAGCAGCGGCGGCGAAGGCCATTCCGTTGCCGTCGATTCCTTCGCTCCCGTCCACGCGCACGACTCCGGAGTCGTTGTCGAAGACCAACATCCGACCGCTGCCCATGCCGCCGGTTTCGGCCCCGACTGCGAGTGCTGCGCCGACGCCGCCTGCCGCGAGTCCACGCGCGCCGGCTGCTTACGGCACACAGCCGCCGCGCACGTACGCGCCGCCGGCCTCGGCTCGCACGGCGCCGCGTACGGCTCCGCGGCCTGAGGCGCGTCCTGAGGCGCGCACAGCTCCGCGCTCCACACCGCAGGCCGAAGTCCACGCTGAGTCCACGCCGCGCCGTTCCTTCCCGCTGAAGGCGCGTGATGTGTTGATCATCGTCGCGGCCTTGGCCGTGGGAGCGGCAGCCATGCACTTCGCAGGGGGCCTGCTGTGAGTGTGCAGCACTCCAGTCGCGAACAACGCCTGCGTTCCGAGCGCATGGTGTTCTACGCGCACGATGTGGCCGCGTTGAACGAGGCTCTGGATGGCTTTCTCGAACTGTCCCAAGCACGCGCCGCCTTTGTGATCGATCGCGAGGGGCATCTGGTGACGCGCCGCGGTGACTGCGCCGACGCAAGCTTGGAGTCCGTGGCCGCACTGGTGGCCGGCTCCTTTGCCGCCACCCGCGAACTCGCTCGACTCTTGGGCGAGACCGAGTTCAGCACCATGGTGCACCAAGGCCGCCGCGACTCGATCCAAGTGTCCTTGGCGGGCGAGCGGGCACTCTTCGCCGCGGTGTTTGATGAGCGCACGAACCTGGGTCTGGTGCGTTGGCACGCTCGCGAGAGTTGTGAGCGGTTGGCGCAGTTGTTTCAGGGGATGAGTGAGCGGGCGGTGGGGGGGCAGGAGCCGGGGGCGGCGTTGCCGAGTGAGTTTGGGAAGGACGCGGCGGCGGCGCTCGACAAACTCTTCTGATCCGATCTTGGTCCTGCTGAATGTGCAGGACTTGGTGCCGCCTCAGTGGGTTTGATGGCAGGGATCCCACGATTCCTGCGACGTAGAGCGCTGCTCAAGCGTCTGGCATTTATCGGGCACCGCTGTCTTTGCTCCCCAGCCATGGCCTGGCAGTCCTTATGGGCGGTCTAGGGGCACGGCGGCACTCGTTGCTGGTGCTTGGAGCTCTAGGGCCGTGAGAGCCCGCCGAGAGGCGCTTCACCTTACTAGTTCGCGAGATTTCGTGGCAGAAACAGGCCAACCTGTCTGCTGCCCTGTTGCGCGGCGCTGGCCGCCCCCAACTCGTGCACATTCATCGGGGCCAGTATCGATTTGGGGTTTGGCCTTGCACATCCCCACCCCCCTCGTTACCTTCTTAGGCCCTCAGGCGGGCGCAGAACGTCCTCCGAGGCCTGGAGAGCAAGAGATATGGCACGTCAGTGTGACTACTGCGGCAAGCGCACGGAAGTTGGCAATCAGGTGACCCACCGTGGTCTGCCCAAGAAGAAGGGCGGCATCGGTCTGCGTTGCACCGGTCGTACCAAGCGCGAGTTCAAGCCGAACATTCAGCGCGTGGCCGCTGTGGTTGGCGGTCAGTTGACCCGCGTGAAGGTGTGCACGCGCTGCTTGAAGGCTGGCAAGGTGGCCAAGCCGGCGCGCGGCAAGCTCGCTACTGCGGGCTGACCTAAGCTCTCTCGTTGTATCGCCAACGCCATCGGTGCTCACCGGTGGCGTTGGTGTTTTCATGACCAGGCCAAATCATGCTTCGGTCAATTCTTGAGAAAAATCCAAGTTAGCGGGAAAGGGTCCGTCCGAGCCTGCCGATTGACCTTCTTGATGTCGTGGACCGCGTACGGTGTTGAAAGCCGGCGCACTACCCCAAAAGGAGACGATCCTCATGGCTAAGAAGAAAGCTGCAAAGAAGGCCGCCAAGAAGACCACGAAGAAGGCCACCAAGAAGGCCGCCAAGAAGGCGAAGAAGTGACGTAGCGCCCTTCGGGGCGCCACGCGGCGGTCGAGAGATCGCCGGGCGGCTCACATGAATAAGAGCCACCTCATCGAACACGTCGCTCTGGAGCTTCGAACCTCGAAGCTCCAGGCGGCGCTTCTTGTGGAGACCGTCTTGGACGGCATCAAGAAGGGTCTGCGTGATGATCGCAGCGTAACGTTGACGGGTTTTGGCACCTTCGAGCTGAAGGAGCGCAAGGCTCGCACGGGACGCAACCCCCACACGGGGGAGCCGATTCCGATCGAAGCCGGCAAGCGTGTCGGGTTCCGTGTCGGTAAGGCGCTGAAGGACGAGTTCTAGGGCGTTTGCGCCACGAGTTCGACTGAACAGCGCTGGCGGCTTGATCCAGCGGGTCCTGTAGGTACTAGAACACCTCGAGCGTCAGCACGAGGTGTTCTTCTTGTTTGCGGAGTCGCTCTGCGTAAGCGGCGTTCTGTTGTCGGCGCCTTAGCCGCCGTTCTGTGACACTTGTGCTTGCAGTTGCTCGTTGCCCGGATGGCGTGTGAGTCCTTGACGCCATGTGGCCAAGGCCTCGTCTTTGCGGCCTGTCTGCAGGTACATGTTGCCGAGGAAGTAGTAGGTCTGTGCGTGGTGCGCTTCGGGAGCGCCGCTCTCTTGTTGGGCAATGAGCGTCTGGAACTGTTGGATGGCCGCACCTTGCTTGCCTAAAAACGCAGGCCAGTTCGACAAGCTGATGGCCTTGCTGAAGCGTGCTTCCCAGTTGCGTTCGTCCAGGGCCAAGGCGGCATCGAAGGCCTTGTCAGCCTTGGTGCCCCAAATGCCTGCTTCGGGGCCGGTCAGTTTGCCGTGCGTGATGCGCTCCAAGCAGGCCAGTCCGAGACGCGTCTGTGCTTGCGGGTCATTGGGGTTGTCGCGCACGGCTTGTGCGAACAACTCGTAGACAGCTTCCAGCTGACCCGCTGCGGCCGCCTGAGCCCACAGATTGGTCCGGGCTTGCCAGTCAAGCGTTGGATCCAGCAGCTGGGCGTACAGGGACGCGGGTTGGAGCTTTGTGTTCGGAGCGTTCGGTGCAGGAGCTTCTGGAATGCCGTGCGTGCGACGGAACTCCTCCAAAGCCTGTGCGATCCGTGCATCCCAATCGGTTGCTGACTCGCGCGCAGTACCGGTATGGGCTGGGCTTGCCAATCGCTCGTGTTGCGTTTGCTTGACAGCCTGTTCCAAAGCAGTGAGGCGTGCCTCGAGCGTAGTGAGGCGTGCGGAGTCAGCCTGGACCGCGGCACCCTGCGCTGCTTGTGCTTTGTGGCTACTAGACCACAGCGTCCACGCGCAGACAGGCACGAGTAGGCCACCTAGCAGTGCTAGTCCGTACAAGAGTCGTTGTTGCATAGTGCGTAAGTGTACGCACCGGGCCCACGCGCCTTCGCGACAGCAGCTTGTCTTGGCGTGAGCAGCTCAGCTTTGGGAACGCGCGTTGAGGGCAGCTACTTCCGCCGCGATAGCAGCGTCCTCGATCTTGGGGAAGAGACCGCTGGGCGTGCCGAGCTTGGCACCGGCGCGCAACGAGCGCCACTGGCCACGCTGCGGCAGGGCTTGAGGCATCGGAGCATCCGCACGGCCCTCTAGCCCTAACTGCTCCCAAAGCGCTTGCGCCTTGAGCGGCATGAAAGGGGCCATCCACTTCGCCATCCACACCAACCATTCGCAAGCTGTGGCGAGCACCGCACCGCAACGCACAGGATCCGTCTTCTTCAGCGACCAAGGCGCCAAACGATCAATGTAGACGTTCGCTACACGACCGTTTTGCACAAACACTTCCGCTGCGCGCCGGAAGCGCGTCTGTGCAATCTCCTCGAGCGGATCACCGATCGCGCCACATTCTTCGAGGATCGCACGGTCGAGCTCTGCAACAAGCTCCGCAGGCACTTCCGGTACGCGGCCGTCAAAGTTCTTCTCTAGGAAGCGCAAGACGCGTTGAGCCAAGTTACCGACCACATCGGCCAACAACGAGTTGTTCGTCGTTTGGAAGTCTTCAAAGCGCCACTCGCTGTCGGAGTTCTCGGGCATGCTCGCCACAAGGTGGAAGCGCGCCGCTTGTGCATCAAACTTGCCGACAAAGTCGTCGATAGGCACCGTCCAGTTCTTGCTGGTGGAGAACTTGCCGCCCTGCAAGTTGTAGAACTCGTTCGCAGGCACATCGTACGGCAAGATCCAAGGCTGCCCCATGCCGAGCAACATGGCCGGGAACACCACGGTGTGGAAGGGGATGTTGTCCTTGCCGATGAAGTGCACCAAACGCGCATCAGGATCCTGCCACCAGCGCTTCCAGTCGTCAGGTTTACCTGACAGGCGTGCCCACTCCTTGGTGAAGGAAACATAGCCAATAGGCGCATCAAACCAGACATAGAGCACCTTGCCTGTTTCTCCACGGGCAAGGTCTGTAGGTACCGGCACACCCCAGCTCATGTCGCGTGTGATCGGGCGCGGTTGCAGGTCGTCGATCATGTTGCCGACGAAACTCTTCACATTCGGCTTCCACTTGTGCTCCGCAAACCAGCGACCGAGCCCGGCTTCGCGCAATTTGGGTAGGTCGAGGTACCAGTGGGTCGTTGAACGCTTGATCGGTGCATTGCCGCAGACCTTGCAGCGCGTCTTGGGCATACGCAGCGGATCGAGCCATTGTCCACACTTGGGGCACTCATCGCCGCGCGCCTCCTCATACCCGCATTCATGACAGGTACCCAGGATGTAACGATCCGCCAAGAACATCGCGTCATGCTCGCAATAGAGCTGTTCGGTCTGCTTGACCAGCAAACAGCCCTTGGCGTCGAGCGTGCGGAAGAACTCCTGTGAGGTGGCAGCATGCTCAGGGCAGATGCTTGTGCCGCTCCACACATCGAAGCGGATGTCAAAAGCGTCAAACACGCGCTTGATGTCGTCGCGCCAGCGAGCCACATACTCGGGGTACGGAACCTTGTCCTTTTCGGCCCCGATGGTGATGGCTACGCCGTGTTCATCGGCACCACAGACATAGAGCACCTCCTCTCCGCGTTGGCGCAGGGCGCGCACATACACATCAGCGGGGAGATACGCGCCAGTGACATGCCCGAAGTGAATCGGACCGTTGGCGTAGGGCAGTGCAGAGGTAACGAGGTAGCGGACCACGCCCGCAGTCTAGCGTACTCGCAGGGGCGGATCAGCCCGCAGGTAGAGCACCGCGGCGTACGAGCATGATGTTGCGAGCGTAGACGAAGACTCCGGTGGATTGACCGATGACTCCGACGACATCTTTGCGCCACACGAAGTACACCAGCAGCAGCACACCACCCGCCAGACTGCCATACCAGAAGGCGATGGGGATGACGCTGCGGCCTGCTTTCTCGCTCGCCCACCACTGCAAGAGCATGCGGAAGGTGAAGGCGGCTTGACCAAGGAAGCCGATGGCTACCCAGAGGAATCCCGCTGGTTTGGTGATGTTGAAGAGCACATACAGCACGCCTGCACCGCGTTGTGTCTCTTGTGCGGAGGCCAGCTGCTCCAGCCATTCGCCGCCGCGGACACTGCGACCGGCCGCGTCGACCACGAAGAGCTCGGCGTTCTCGCGGCGTAGCTCTACATCTTGCAGACGTTGCTTGAGATCGATCTCGACGGTCCCCTGAGGTGTGCCTGCGGCGACCTCGCGTGCGTCGAAGAGCAACGCGGCTGCTACCAAGGCCAGCACGCACACCAGCACGGCCACCAAGCCGCGATCATGAGCACGCACAGTACCCTCAGCCACCGATGACCTCGCGAATCGGCAACAGAAGGCGCCGACGCCTCATCCAGCGCACAGCGAAGAGATCCTTGGTGGCTTTGAAAGCGCGGTTCCACACACCGTACTTCGAGACACCTGCAATGCGCGGGTGATGATCGACCGGCGTTTCGATCACGCTATAGCCGTGGTAGCGCAAGAGAGTAGGCAGGAAGCGGTGCATGCCTTCGAACAGCGGCATAGCTTGGATCGCTTCGCGCCGGAAGACTTTGAGTGAACAACCGGTATCGCGAATGGAGTCACCGCTGATGGAGTTGCGCACCGCATTCGCGATCTTGGAGCTAACACGGCGCACAAACGTGTCATTGCGCTTCTTGCGCCATCCGACGACGGCATCGTGTTGTCCACCGCGCAGGAGTTCGATCATGCGCGGCAGGTCCGCCGGGTCGTTCTGCAGATCCGCATCCAGTGTGGCAATCAGCTCGGCGCTTGCGACTTGCAGACCGGCGCTAATGGCCGCCGTCTGGCCACAATTGCGCGCGAAGAAGACCCCGCGCACGCGCGGATCACGACTGCACAAGTCACGGATCAGATCCGGCGAGCGATCGCGGCTACCATCATCGACGAGCACCAGCTCCCAAGCGATCTGCGTGCCGAAGACATCCAGCACTCTCAGATAGAGACGTTCTAGACTGGCCTCTTCGTTGTATGCAGGTACGACCATAGAGAGCGTTTTACGCGGTGCTGACTGCCAGTGATCGCGTACTTGGAATGGCAATAGGTTGAATTGGTCGTGTTTCATGTCTCTTGCACTTCACCTGCTGCTCAACATCAGCAATGATCGAATGTCATGAGGACGGCGAGATCGAATCCGTGATGCAAGCAAACGAACGCAAAGACCGTCCATTCGCAGGTGGGTGGTGGCTCCTAGTCCCCATCGTGACGTGGGCAGCTATGCGTGGGTATTGGGCACCTGATGAGCCCCGCTACGCACAAATCGCCAAGGAATGCTGGGACCGTGGCGAATGGTTGGTGCTGCACATCTGCGGCGATCTCTACCACGACAAGCCACCCTTGGTGTATTGGCTCGCGGGACTCTTCGGGCGTCTTACCGATTGGTCCGAGTTTGCGATGCGCGTGCCGTCGATGTTGGCGACCGTTGGCTCGGCTTGGATTGCCCAACGCTTGACTCGTCGACTGTTTGGGGATGTGGCGGCTGCTTGGGCGGTGCCGATGTACCTCGGGACGGCGATGGTGTTGGAGATCGGCGGGCGTCTGCAGCTCGATCCGCTTTTGGCGTTCTTCTGCTTGTATGGAATCGAGCGCTTTCTTGCGCGCGAAGAGCCTGTGGACCGGCGCAGCATCCGTGGCGGG
Organism: Planctomycetota bacterium; assembly: GCA_044378375.1. Lineage (GTDB taxonomy): Bacteria > Planctomycetota > UBA1135 > UBA1135 > SXXH01. Next base: position 5,572 of record JBILXQ010000020.1, on the reverse strand, counting down.
TTTGCACTTGGTCTTGCGGCCATGGCCAAGGGCCCAGTCGCTTGGCTGCATGCGGGCTTTGCGCTGCTAGCAGTGCGCTTGACGCAACCGCGCGGTGCACGCACAGGCATGGCGTGGGGTTGGTGGATTCCCACGGCACTCTTTGCCGTCGCTCCTGTAGCCATCTGGGCCGTGCTCGCCAGCCTGGCCGATCGGCGCTTGGCCGAGCAGTTGTTCTTCAAACAGCACTTGGGCCGCGTGTCAGGTGAGGCACCGCACCAAGGCCCGCTGTGGGAACACTTGTATGAGATGCCGCTCTTCTTGTTGCCAACGACGGCCTTCGTGCTGTTGGCCTTGCACCGTGCTTGGCGCACACGCAAGGCAGAGGATCAGGAAGCACGCAACGTGCGCATGGTGGCCTTGTGGCTGTGCTTCAGCGTCGTGGTGTTCAGCCTCATTCCAGTGAAGCGTCCGCTGTACTTGCTGCCGGCCTACCCAGCCGCAGCGATCCTTGCGGCCTACGAACTCTCGTGCCGCGTGCGCGCCGGTACGTGGCTGCGTAGTGCGGTGCGCGTCCCTGCAGCACTGCTCTTCATCGTCGGTGTGGGTGTGTTGGTGGTGGGCGTAGCCGCTCACAGCTCCGCTGTGCGTGCCAACTGGCCGCAACTTCAAGAGCTGACTCCGTATGCGTTCGCTGGCGTGCTGCTGGGCTTGGTGTTGACGCTGTTTGCCGGTTTGGCGTGGCGTCGTGCGCACGGACCGCGCGGCATGGACCATCTCGTGCATGCCACCGGTGGAGGCTTGCTGGTCGCGGCCTTGTTTGTTGCGCCCGTCATGGATGAGGTCAAGTCTGCGCGCCTCTTGGCCGAGCGCATGGCGGCCTTGCCCCAGAAGCCGGTGCTGATCCCCACGCGCGGGGTACAACCAGAGGGCTATCGCTTCTACAGTGGCGTACCTACCAGCCGCTCGAATGACTTCCTGGCTGCGCTCGAGCGCGAACGCGCCGATTTCCTAGGCCTGATTGAAGAGCGCGAGTACGCCAAGTTGGAGCCGGAACTGAAGGCCCGCACAGTCGAGTTGCTACGCGCTCAAGTGGGTTCGCGCGACATCCTCGTGCTGGGTGCGAAGCCCTGAACCGGCTGTCAAGTAGACTTGTCCAAGCGGTGCAGTAACCACAGCCCGCCGATGGACGCTGAGGGGACAGCGACAAGCGGGCCAAGCACTGGGATCAAGAACAGCAAGCCGGTTGAAAGCCCGAGCATCGTCACTGGCACCAGATAGCGCACCACAAAGGCCAAGCGGCGCCGTACTGTCCAGCTGCGGCGGGACAGGGGGATGTCCAACAGCGTCAGGGCCGTGGAGAAGCCGGCGATGCCTGCATACAGCGGTGGTCCTACTACCGGGACGAACTGCACCCACACGAAGGCAACCAGCACGCTCAGTGCGAGCAGCGAACTGAGCATGCTGGCGCGCACAGCGCGCAGAGTTGACCACGTGGCCGCATGGCTGCGCGGGTCGCGTCCGTACCAGTGGGTCTCCACGCGCGCTTGAACCACGTCCAAGAACGGCCCGCAGCAGGCTTCGTACACGACGCTGAAGGTGAAGGTGGCCACGAGCAGCAAGACCACGACTGCGACAAGAAAACTTGACCACTGCGCTACACCGACCAGAGCCGCGGGGCCGATCCACTGGGCCACGCTTTGCCACCACGCATCCCCGGCAAGCAGCGCCTCGCCCTGAATGGAGAGCTGTTCCAGCCACGCCCACACGCGTGTCACGGCCCACCAGCCTAGGGCGGCAAAGCCCAGCACCACCGCCACCACAGGCGGCACCAACCAGCGCTTGGTGCCCGGCGTCTGGTACAGCACGCGCGCCCCCACATAGGGCGCGCGCAGGCCGTCAAGCGCACTCTGCAGCCCGCGGGCCGGGAACCCCGCAAATCGTGCATCTGCGGGCCCACCACCACACACGGGGCAGGGGGGCTGCACGGTTTGGTAGCCGCAGCGGGCGCAGATCGAGGTCGAGTCCATCCGATGACGAGGAGGGGGCGTAGGGCGTATACTGAGGGTTGCCACGGCGGATGCCAAGTGCCGTGGCTCACACCCCTCGAAAGACCTCCTCGATGCAACCCTTCCGCCAACTCGACTACTACAACCTCGACGAACAGTACTCGCAGGACGAATTGATGGTCCGCGACACGGTGCGCGGTTGGGTGAGCGAGCGCTACCTACCGATCGTCGCCGAGCACTTTGAGAACGGCACCTTCCCGTTGGACTTGGTGCCTGAGCTGGCGGAGCTAGGCGTGTTCGGACCGACGATTCCGACCGAGTACGGCGGTCCTGGTCTCAACAACGTGGCCGCCGGCCTGATCTACCAAGAGATGGAGCGCGGCGACTCCGGCTTGCGGTCCTTCGTCTCGGTGCAAGGTGGTTTGGTGATGTACCCCATCTTCTCCATGGGGTCCGAAGCCCAAAAGCGCCGCTGGTTGCCGTTGCTCGCTTCGGGCAAGGCGATTGGTTGCTTTGGTCTGACGGAACCGGACTTTGGCAGCAACCCGGGCGGCATGCTGACCACGGCCAAGAAGGACGGCAACAGCTACATCCTGAACGGCCGCAAGATGTGGATCACCAACGGCACGCTGTCCGATGTGGCGGTGGTGTGGGCCAAGTTGGATGGTCGCATCAAGGGCTTCTTGGTGGAGAAGGGCACGCCCGGCTTCACGGCCCCCGAACAGAAGCACAAGTGGTCGTTGCGTGCATCGGTGACAAGCGAGCTTGTCCTGCAAGATGTGCGCATCCCTGCCGAGAACCTGCTGCCTGGTTCCGATGGTTTGAAGTCGCCGCTGTCATGCTTGACGCAAGCGCGGTACGGCATTGCGTGGGGTGCTTTGGGTGCTGCGTATGCCTGTTTTGACGAAGGCCTCTCCTATGCCAAGCAGCGCATTGTGTTCGACAAGCCTTTGGCTGCGTTCCAGTTGCCGCAGAAGAAGTTGGCCGACATGGCAACACAGATCACTCTCGGGGCCATGCTGGCTTTGAATGCGGGTCGCATGAAGGATCAAGGCAAATTGACACCTGCTCAGGTGTCGATGGCCAAGCGCAACAATGTGATGTTGGCGCTGGAATGTGCGCGCACGGTGCGCGACATGATGGGCGGCAACGGCATCAGCCTCGAATACCAGGTCGGCCGTCACATGACCAACTTGGAGAGCGTGGTGACCTACGAAGGTACCCATGACATCCACACGCTGGCCATTGGTCACGAAGTGACGGGCATGCCGGCTTACCGCTGAAGCGTGCACCGCAGTGCGCTCTGTTTGGCATCCCGACTACGCGTTCGAGCTGCCTGATGGCCATCCCTTCCCGATGCGCAAGTACCCGCTCTTGCGGGACTTGTTGCTGAAGGAAGGGTTGGTAGAGCCTGCGCACTGGCTCGAAGCCACAGAGATTCCGTTGCACCTGTTGGAGCAGGTCCACACGCCCGCCTATGTGCAGAGCGTAGTGTCAGGAGAACTGGACGAGTCGACGCGCAAGCGTCTGGGCTTTCCTTGGTCGCCGCGCTTGGTGCGCCGATCACGCCTTGCCGTAGGCGGCACGCTTTTGGCTTGTGAGACAGCGTTGGAGCACGGCTTGGCTGCGAACTTGGCTGGAGGCACGCACCACGCCTTTGCCGACCGGGGCGAGGGCTACTGCACGTTCAACGATGTGGCAGTGGCCTTGGTCGACTTGCTGACTCGTGGGGAGATTGCTTCGGCCTCGGTGGTGGATCTCGATGTGCACCAAGGCAATGGCACAGCGGCCATCTTCCAGCGCGAGCCGCGTGTGCGCACCTTCTCGATGCATGGCGCGAAGAACTTTCCTCTGCGCAAGGAACAGTCCACCGTCGATGTGGAACTGGCTGACGGCTGTGACGATGAAGAGTACATGGAGCTCTTGCAGCGCACTTTGCCGCGCTTTCTGGATGCCGGTGCAGGCGGGTTAGTGGTGTACCTCGCGGGAGTCGATGTGACGAGCGACGACCGCTTCGGGCGCATGGGGCTGACTGGCGACGGCGTGTACGCGCGTGATCGCTGGGTCTTGTCCGAACTTACGCGTCGCGGTGTGCCGTGCGCGTTGGTGTTGGGTGGCGGCTACTTGCGCAGTGGGGCTGAGGCAACCGCGTGGCTGCATGCCCACGCGCATCGAGCCGCGCGCGACTTAGGTCTCTGATTCCCGCGTCGGCAGGAAGTACTCACACTTCGCACGCAGCGCGGCTGGCAAGCGCCGATCTAGGATGCGGCGTGCAAGACTCGGCGTCCAACGCGGTGAGACATGCGACAACACCAAGGTGCCTACTTTGTCGAACAGCTCCGGCCTGGCGCAGATCTCATCGAGATGCACATGGCCCTTCTCGCGTGCTTCGGCCACGGTGACTTGATCGTCCAAGAAGGTGCACTCCAACACCAACACGCGTGCGTGCCGAGGTAGTTCCTCACGCTCCAACACATCGATGGTGGTGTCGCCACAGAACGCCAAGCGCGGGATCTCCTGCTCTTCATGGAGCACAACCCCTTGCTCGCGGGCTTGGATCAGCGCTTCGCGCGGCGCAGCTTGCCATTCGGCGCGCAACTTGCGCCGGGTCTCGAGCACGCACCAGCCCAGCGTCGGCACGATGTGCGTGGTGCGGAAGCAGCGGGCCTTGCGGCCACCGTGCAAGTCCACCGTATCGCCCGGCTTTACCGCCACCAATTCGTGCGCCATGGTCGAGCGATCCAAAGCGCGCCACGCATCCATCATTCGACCGAATGCTTCGGTGTGGCACTGCTCAAGCACATAGCGCGGCGGTGTCAAGCCGCGTAGCGAGCGCGTGGCACAGTGCCACGCCACACCACCCATGTGATCCATGTGCGCATGGGTGAACAGGATCGTGTTGCGCGCAACGACAGAGTTCGGCACGCGACCGATGTCGAGAGCGACCTTGAACTCAGGCAGGTCAATGCACGTCTCCAAGCCTCCAATGGAGACGCCCTCGATACTGATGCCGTCGGCAAGAACCATGCATTCAGCATCCTCGCTGCACGCTACGCTGTGCGCAAGATGCCGTCGCTCTTCGAGTCTCTCGCGTCCGCTTGGCAGCGCCGCGCGGCCTTGCTAGTACGCCTGCGCGAGCAGGGCACGGACTCGCTGCGTGTGTTTCACGGCACAGTAGAAGGGCGCGCGGGGCTGACACTGGATCGTTACGGCTCGGTGTTGTTGGCGCAGACCTTTCGCGAGCCACTCTCCGCGGATGAGTTAGACGCCGTCCGCCAACATGCGGCCCAGTTGAGCCTGCCTTTGGTGTGGAATCACCGCGGGCGTGAGCGGGAGCCAGGCTATGCGGATGAGCTCGCACTGGTGCCGCAAGTGTGTCGTGAGCACGGCACTGCATTGGCTTTCCAAGCGCGCCATCGAGGCCAGGATCCATGGTTCTTTCTCGACTTGCGTTTAGCACGCGGAGTTTTGGCGCGCGAGGCCGCCGGAAAGAGCTTTCTCAATCTCTACTCCTACACCGCAGCTGCCAGCGTGGTGGCGTTGCAGCATGGGGCGCATACTTGTTTGACTGCGGACTTTGCTGC
>JBILXQ010000259.1:0-4520 GCA_044378375.1 Planctomycetota bacterium | reverse complement strand
GGACGCAAAGAAGCAGCTCGCAAAGCCGGCAACGCTCCCCCTACCAAGCCCAACACCAACGCAAACGACACGGCCGTGATCATCACCTCGGGAGTGACACGGAACGCAAAGGCCACCTCGGTGAAGGTCTGGAAGTTCATGGCACCTGTGTTGACGCCATTGAGCGGCAAGGCCATCAAGCAACCGGCCGCTCCGCCCAGCAATCCAAGCACCAACGACTCGAACAGGAAGGACACGAAGATGGCCCACGGCTTGAAGCCGAGTGACAACAGGATGCCGATCTCATTCGTACGCGCGGCCAACGCCGACAGCATCGTGTTCGTCGCGGTGAACACGGCAGCGACGCCCATGATCACGGCCAAGAAGACACCTAGTGCGCGCAACACGAACGAAAAAGCCTGTGTTTGCGACGACAGGTACTCGCGCTCCGTAAGCACCTTGCACGGCACTTGCGGATCGGACTCCATGCGCTCCTTCAGCTCGGCGAGATCCGTGCCCGGCTTCAGCTTGGCGATCACGCGGTTGAAGACGGGGCGTTCGAGCGCCTCGGCCATGCGATCGCGATCGCCCCAAATCTCCGACTTGTAGGGACCGGGGTGGTCAAAAACACCTACCACTTTGAACGGTGTGGTGTTCAAGACCAAGGTGTCGCCCAACTCGCAGTCGCGGATGCGGTCCACCAACTTACGGCCGACGATGACTTCATCGGCACCGGGCACAAAGTTGCGACCTGACTCGATGCGCAGATCGGTCTGCATGATGGCAAAGGTGCCTGGCTGCACACCGCGGATGGGCACATTGGTCTCGCCACCATCCAACTTGAAGCGTCGAACGGCTAGATACATCTCCGACGACACCAGCGGTTGCCCATCCTCGGGGCGCTCGATGTCCGGCAGCGACTTCATGAGGATCTGCGCCCGTTCCAGCGAGAAGACGCTATCGCCTTCGTTCGTCGCACCTTGGCGCAAGAACACGCACACATCGTCACGACCGTTCTCTTCAAACAGCGTCGCGAAGCCCTGCTGCAAGGCCAACACACCCGCCAACACAGCGACCGTAGCGCCAATACCCAGCACCGTCAGCAGAGTGGCCGAGCGGCGCACAAGCAAGCTGCGGAGGTTGTATGACAGCGGTACGAAAGCCATCAGCCAGTTCTCCGTAGGGCGGTGATGACGGACATGCTGCGCGCGCGTAGTGCAGGGCCGATGCCTGCAAGGAGCCCGATGCCCACGACGACAAGGGCCGCTGTCAGCAGCGTGCCTTGCGTGACTTCATAGCCAGGGAACACAGTGCCTAGCATTTTTGACATGGGTTCCTCGCTACCCACGGCCAGCGCGATGCCCAGCAGGCCACCAGTCAAGCACATGGCTAGGCTCTGCATCAGCAGCATGTTGCCCACGACGGCATCACCGAAGCCCAGCGCTTTCAATACACCCACATCGCGTGTTTGTTCGCGTGCAGCCATCAACATCGTGTTCAAAGCGGCCAGCAAGATCGCCACCATCACACCACCGCCGATGGAGGATACGAACAGCGGCACGTTGCCGATCATCGAGACGAACTGCGCTTGGAACTCGGCTTCCGTAGTGCTTTGCACGGCCTGCGGGCCCTGTTCAAACAGCGCATCGATGCGGGACATCACCTCGGTACTGTCCGCACCGGGTGCCGTCTGCACCACAAAGATGCCCACGCCTTCGGGGCCACTGCCTTCACCCGACTCGAGTGCTTGTTCGAGATACTTGTAGTGAAAGAACAAGGTCGCGTCGTCGACGTTCTTCTTGGTCGACTTGTAGATGGCAGCAATCCGGAAGTCCCACGTGGTGCCGTCTGTCTTGGGGAAGAGTGCACCAATGATGGGGAAGTTATCCCCTACTCGCAGCCCGTACTTGTTGGCGGTCGCTTCACCTACGAGGCAAGCCTTACGATCCGTGAGGAAGTCCTCCCACGCACCATCGGTCACTACGATCTCCGGGTAGATCGCGCGTAGCTTGTCTTGGTCACAAGCGAACTGAGCGAAGAAGTTGCTGGGGTCTTGGTAGTAGCCACCAAACCAGTTCCAGCGCATGACGCTTTCGACGCCCTCGACCTGTTCGATCTTGGGGCCGTAGCTCTGCGGCAAGTACACAAAGAGCGACACTTTGGACTGCACGATCAAGCGGTTGACCGCAGCGGCCTTTACGCCGGCATTCAAGGCCACCACCAAGCTCTGCAGCACGCACAAGAGAAAGACCGCGATGGCCAACGACAAGGTCGTCAGCACAAAGCGCGTCTTACGCTTGAGCAGGTTGCGCCAGACAAGTTGCAGCGGGGGCATAGGCTTAGCGCAACTGCTCGATGCTGCCGAGGCGGCCCTTGTCCATGTGCACGATGGTCTTCGCTTGCTGGGCAGCGGCCATGTCGTGCGTCACCATCAGAATCGTCTTCTGGTATTGCTCGTTCAGCTGCCGCAACAAGCGCAAGACATCATCGGCTGACTTGCGGTCGAGATCGCCTGTGGGCTCGTCAGCCAGCACCAACATCGGATCACTTACCAAGGCGCGTGCGATGGCGACGCGCTGTTCTTGACCGCCCGAAAGCTGCGACGGCCGGTGCGTACGACGATCACCCAAGCCCACCAATTCCAGTGCTGTCTGGGCATGTTCGCGACGCTGCGACCGCGAGAGCTTGGTCAGCAGCAACGGCAGCTCCACATTCTCTTGCGCCGTGAGCACTGGGATCAGGTTGAAGCCCTGGAACACGAAGCCGACCTTCTCTGCGCGCCAGTCAGCCAGCTCGGGTCCGCGCATCGCGGCGATGTCCTCCCCATCGATGACGATCTGTCCTTCGTCCGCGCGATCGAGCCCCCCGATCAAGTTGAGCAACGTGGTCTTGCCCGAACCTGAAGGCCCCATCAGCGCATAGAAGCCACCGGCTTCCATATCGAGATCCAACTGATCCAACACGCGCAAGGTTTCACCACCGCGTGTGTAGGTCTTGACCACTTTGCGCAGCTGAATCAGCGCCATCGAGCTACTTCCCTTCGACTCGCACTGCGGCGCCGTCTTGCAGATCAGATGGTGCAGACACCACGATGGTCTCACCAGCGCTGAGTCCCGAACGCACGGCAACCTTGCCAGCGCGCTTGTCACCCAACTCGATGGTGCGCTTCTTCGCGATGAGGCCGTCCACCACCCAGACAAAGGTGGATCCTTCGCGTTCGACCAAGGCTTCTACAGGAATGAGGATGCGCGCTTCATTCGCCGGGGCCGCTGCTGCTTCCTTGGGAGCAAAGACAATGCGTGCCCCCATCTCGGGGCGCAGCTTGTCATCGCGCTCCATGAAGGCGACGCGCACTTCGACCGTAGCTTTGGTGCGGTTGGCCGTGGGCCAAATGCGATCCACCTTGCCGGCGTAGGCCTTGTCCGGATATGCGTCGAGATAGACCTGCGCTTGAGCGCCCTCGAGCACATTCGACAACGATGTCTCAGGGACTTCGGCCTGCACTTCCAAGGAAGCGAAGTCGACCATCGTTACCACGGAACCACGCGCACTCGTGCCGCCAACCACATTGGGACTTACGACTTCGCCTACCTCCGCGTCCTTGAGCACGACCACGCCATCAAAGGGGGCCTTGACCATCGTCTTGTCCAGAGTGGCCTGGGCTAAGTCGCGGGCTGCAACCAACGATTCAATGCGACGATTGGCCTCGTGAAGCGCGGCTTCAAAGCTCGCTACGCGCGCCTCGGCTTCCGTCACACCAGCGCGCGCGGAGGCTTCACGGGCCTTCGCAGCCGCCACGCGCGCGGCGGCGACATCGACCTCGCCCTGTGCGCGTTGCAGCGCATCCAGCGTGCCTACACCTGTGCTCAAGGTCTGCTGCGCGCGATCACGCAGTGTCTGCGCCAAAGCCCAGGCAGCACGTGACTGTGTCAAGTCTTCTTGCAGAGGCTGCACGGTGCTCTTGACGGTCTCCACCGCCGCCCGCGCCGCAGCCAGATCACGCGTGGCACGATCCGCAGAAGCCTCTGCGGTGGCCACATCGGCCTGAGCTCGCCGCAAGTTGGCAGCGTACTCGTCGCTATACAACCGCGCGACCACTTGCCCTTCCTTGACAACCGAACCTTCCTCGACGTTCATCTCCACGATGCGTCCCGGCGTGTCGGCGGACAACGCTGCACGCTTCTTGGCCACGATATAGCCATTCGAAGAAGCTCCAACTGCAGCGGCCACTTGACCAGCGCTGCGTTGCTCCACGCGCGCGGTCTTGACGACCGGTTTGCCCGCATCGGTCACGCGCTCTACCAACGCTTGACCAAACGCCATCCACAGGACGGCGATGGCCAACAACAGCAGCAACCACTTCATCCACGGACTCGTGCGTCCACCGCTGCGTCGGGCGCGGTCGGCGGCGGGGATAGGCTTGTATTCGGCGCTCATAGCTTGGTCCTTCGCACAGGCGCAAGGAACGCGAGATGATACCGCCAAGCCTCCACCTTCTGCGCTAGCATCCTGCCGTCCCCCCAAGGAGTCTCGACCATGCA
>JBILXQ010000258.1:0-4522 GCA_044378375.1 Planctomycetota bacterium | reverse complement strand
CCCGCAAGGCTTCTATGCCGGCGAGACGCGCCGCTTGCTGCAGCAAGAGCTCGCGCGCACGCCGTTCTATGCTTCCGAACGCGGCGGTGTCCCGCCCGATGGCCGTGCATGGTTGGCTAACGAAGACTTGGAGAGTTACGCGCCGGCCTTGCGCGCGCCGTTGATCGGGTGGTACCGCGGTCATCAGATCTTGACAGCGCCACCGCCTAGTGCCGGCGGGTATGTGCTTTTGCACACGCTAGGTGTGTTGGAGGGCTTCCCGCCGCCGGGACCGAGTCCCGAGGCGCTGTATTGGCACCGGTTCCTCGAGGCCGTGCGCACGGCCTACGCCGAGCGTGCGCTGCACTTTGGAGATCCGCGCGACACAGTCGTGCCGCTGACAGAGTTGCTGGCCCCTGCACGCATCGCACAGCGCCGTTTGGAGATCGGCCCGCGTGCGCAACCTGCCGTCAAGGCCACGGAATGGACCGAGGGTGACCAAACGACGCATGTGTGTGTGCTGGACGCCGATGGTGCGGCCGTAAGTTTGACGACCACGCTCAACACGAGCTTTGGCAGCGGCCTCTTGGTGGCCGGCGCGGGCTTCTTCTTGAATGACGAGCTAGATGACTTTGCCTTGCGTGCGGGTGCTCCCAACACGTATGGCCTCACGGGCTCGCGCGCCAATGCGATTGTGCCCGGCCGTCGTCCGCTGTCGTCGATGACGCCCACCATCGTGCGCGATGGCGGTCACTCGAACATGCTCGTCTTGGGTGCACCAGGTGGCCCGCGCATTCCTGTGGCGGTGACACAGGTCTTGTTGCGCGTGTTGGAGTGCGGTCAAACAGCCTCCGATGCAGTCGCCGCGCCGCGTCTGCATCAACAACATGCGCCTACGTACAGCTTGTACGAGCGCGGCTTCGATGCGCAGGTGCTCGAGCAACTGCGCGGTGCCTACGGTCACGAGTTGCAGGAAGCCAAGTCGTACCTAGCGCTCACCGGCGTGATTCATGTGCCTACGCCCGGCGCGCGGCCGCAAGCTGCTCACGATCCGCGGCGAGTGGGAGCTGCGCTGGTGACGGGCTCAGTCGAGTAAGCCTTCTCCAACAAAAGATCCCCATCCAAGTGCTGCCAGAGCGCTAGCTCGCTCTCTTCTTCAAAGCACAGCGGAGCGGTGGTGGTCGGCGCTGCGAGCGGTTGCAAGGTGTGCACACGCAGCACCGGCGCGGACGCTCGGGCGGGCATGGGCCTCCACGGCTCGCCGCCACCGTGCGGGCCTACCCGCACCATCCCGCGGCACAAAGGGCAGCGGGCGAAGTGGGGCTTGAACTCGTTGGGGATTTGGTACGACGCGCGGCAGGCGTCGCAGCGACCTAGGCGGTGTTGCATGCGCTGTGGTTCCTGAGACTGACCGGACGCTACGACTGTCACAAAGTCAATGCAACAGGGCAGTTGCGACTGCTCTGTTTCCCGCAAGAAACTGGGCCGCGGCGCGCTTAGGATCGCCACTCATGGACGCTGCCTCCCCCCGTCGCTCCGCGCGCTCGACCCCCGCTGCGGGGCGCTTCGAGCTGGTCTGCCCGTATGCGCCGATGGGGGACCAGCCCAAGGCGATCGAGTCGCTGTCCAAAGGACTTGTCGCCGGTGCTGCGCACCAGACGCTGTTGGGCATCACCGGTTCGGGCAAGACCTTCACCATGGCGGCCGTGATTGAGAAGGTGAACCGCCCGACTCTGGTGTTGTCGCCCAACAAGACGCTGGCGGCGCAACTGTACGCAGAGTTCAAAGACCTCTTCCCCAAGAACGCGGTCGAGTACTTCGTCAGCTACTACGACTACTACCAGCCGGAGGCTTATGTGCCTTCGAGCGACACCTTCATCGAGAAGGATGCCTCGCGCAACGAGAACATCGAGCGCCTGCGCAACAGTGCGACGCGCTCGTTGTTAGAGCGCCGCGATGTGCTGTTGGTGGCTTCGGTGTCGTGCATCTATGGACTCGGTTCGCCGGACAACTATGAGACCATGGCTTTGCCTCTGGCCCGCGGCCAAGCGATGGAGCGTGAGGATCTGCTGCGCACTTTGACGCGCATGCAGTACGCGCGCGCAGGCGCAGATTTCCGTCGCGGGACCTTCCGTGCGCGCGGTGATGTGATCGAGATCTTCCCTTCGTATGAAGACGACGCGGTCATTCGTGTCGAGATGTTTGGCGACGAGATCGAGGCACTGGTGGTGGTGGATCCGCTGCGCGGCGAGATCTTGGAGGAGTCCATCGCCACGACCATCTATCCTGCGAACCACTATGTGGCGCCCGCGGATCGCTTGCAGCGCGCCGTGATCGGCATTGAAGAGGAGATGAAGGAGCGTGTCAGTTGGTTCAAGGAGCGCAATATGCTCTTGCAGGCGCAGCGCATCGAGCAGCGCACGCGCCATGATCTCGAGATGCTCAAGCAGACGGGGGTGTGCTCGGGCATCGAGAACTACTCGCGTTGGATGGATGGCCGTGCGCCGGGCGAGAGTCCGTTCACGCTCTTGCACTATTTCCCCGAAGAATGGGTGGTTTTCGTAGACGAAAGCCATGTGACCATCCCGCAGGTGGGGGGCATGTACCACGGCGATCGTTCGCGCAAGGAGACGCTGGTTGAGCACGGTTTCCGCTTGCCAAGTGCGTTGGATAATCGCCCCCTGCGCTTTGAGGAGTGGGAGGGGCTTGTCAAGCAAATCGTACATGTCTCTGCGACGCCGGCTGCCTACGAGTTGAAGCACTCGGGCAGCCACATTGCCGAACAGATCGTGCGTCCCACCGGTCTGTTGGACCCGCTGATCGAGGTGCGCTCGGCCAAGACACAGGTCGATGATCTCCTGCACGAGATTCGCCTCACGACTCAGGCCGGTTGGCGCACGCTTGTCACGGTCTTGACCAAGCGCATGGCCGAGGAGTTGACGAACTACTACGCCGAGGCCGGTGTGCGTGTGCGCTACCTGCACTCGGAGATCGATGCCATTGAGCGTACGGCGATTCTGCGGGACTTGCGCTTGGGATCGTTTGATGTGTTGGTGGGCATCAACCTTCTGCGTGAAGGTCTAGACCTGCCGGAGGTGTCCTTGGTAGGTATTCTTGACGCCGACAAGGAGGGCTTCTTGCGCTCCACGACCTCTTTGGTGCAGACCTGTGGTCGAGCGGCGCGCAACGCGGCGGGACGCGTGATTCTGTTTGCCGACAAGCGCACGGATTCGATGGAGCGGGCCATCTCGGAGATGACCCGCCGTCGCGCCAAGCAGATCGAGTACAACGCCGAGCGTGGCATCGTGCCGCAGACCGTCATCAAGCCCGTGCGCGAAAGCCTCGAGGCGTTGTACGAGATGGACTACGTCGAGGTGGCCCCGTTGCCTGAACTGGGCAAAAAGGGCAAAAAAGGCGCGAAAAGCTCGCCCTTCGGTCCGCTCGGGGATCCCGCCTTGCTGGATCCGTCGCGCTTGCGTGGCGAGATCGCCAAAACCAAAGACGACATGCTCCGCGCGGCCGAGGCCATGCGCTTCGAGGATGCGGCCGCCTTGCGCGATCGCTTGCGCTTGCTCGAGCGCGCGGAGCTGGAGCAGCTGTAGGCCCGTGACCAGTGATGGTGCACGGGCCGCCTAGCAGGATACTGTCAGTACACAACGATCCCGAGGCCCTGCGCTCGTAGTTCTTCGGCGAGGGCATGGACGCCGAATTCGGCCTCCAGACAGGTAGGCCATGACTGATTGCGTAGGAGCAGCGGCGGCTCGGGCTGCGGACCTGGAACCAGTTGCAGCGGCCTGCCGAGCCAGCGCATGGATAGAGCTGAGCGCAGCTTGCTGTCAGGAGAGGAGAGTACGATGCCCCAACACGCTGCACCCTCGTGGTAGCGCGGGTTCTCGGCTAGGAAGCGCGGATGCCCTGCGATACGCGGCGATAGCGCCCAGACAACTAGGGTGTAGAGACCTTCGCCGCTGCGCGCCGTCTGTGTCGCGTACAGCTCATGAGCATCGACAGTTTCGTCGTACTGGCCGTCGCTGCGCCGCGCCCTAGCGTTCCGGGGCACCGGGTGCCGGCGTCCTGTGGGGCCAAAGCGTCCTGCGATTCGGTAGCGTCCTTCCGAGCGGCGGCGTTGTGATTCGTCGTGCATGCTGCGAGTGTCTTTCTCAAGCGAGGCCCAGTCCGCGTGGCAGCTTGTTGGGCTGCTCCACCGGACATGGCATGTCGCCACCTATCAAAGACGCGCGTGCGCGCGTGAGGCGGGGCCGCCTGGACTGCGGGAGGGGAGACTGAATGCAAGCGAACGCAGCAGCGGAGGTGCGTGATTGCTAGAGTTTGCGCGCCGCATTCCTTGTGAACGCGGCGCCCGCCCCCCTTCAGCATGATCCGCCAAAGCCCCGTCGCATCCACCGTAGTTGGCTCCACGCTTCTCGGTGCTCCACTCATCGTCAGCCTGTTCTTTGTCAGCTGTCGGGCCGCCGAGACGGCTCCGCCGACTAAGGACCGAGCCCCGACTCCTGTGCGGGAGGCGTATGCGAACGCCACCGAT
>JBILXQ010000257.1:0-4523 GCA_044378375.1 Planctomycetota bacterium | reverse complement strand
CTCACGACGGGACAAAAAACGGGTTCTTTGACATGCAAACAACACTGCCGCTGCGAGATCGTGCACAACCACCCATGCCAGTATCCACCTGAGCTAGTATGCGCCCCTCATGTTCACCGGCCTCGTAGAAGCCACCGTCCCCCTCGTCTCCTACACCCCCGTCGGCACCGGCGCCCGCCTAGTCCTCGGCGTCCCCCCTCCTAACTGGCTCGTCCAGCGCGGAGCCTCCATCAGCGTCCTCGGCGCCTGTCTAAGCGTCGTGGACCGCGGGCCGGCCGGTGAGTTGGTGTTTGACCTGTCTTCTGAAACACTGGCGCGCACCCGCCTCGGTCGGCTGCCGGTCGGGGCGCTCGTCAATCTCGAGCGCGCCATGCAGCTTGGCGACCGGCTCGATGGGCACATGGTGTCGGGGCATGTCGACGGATTGGGGCGCATTGTCGAGCTGCGGGATGCGGGCGATGGTGGCTGGCGCGTGGCCTTTGAGGTGCACGCGGGGGGCGAGCGCTACCTAGTCGACAAGGGCTCCGTGACCCTGGACGGCATCAGCCTGACGGTGATCGAGCCGCGGGGGCGGCGCTTTGAGGTCGCCGTCGTGCCGATCACTTGGGAGAAAACCAACCTCTCGCGCGCCAAAGTTGGCGACGAAGTCCATGTGGAATCCGACCTCGTCGCCAAGTGGATCGAGCGCCTGCTGCCGCCCGCCCGCTGAGCTCGTCCGCGCTAGAAGGCGCTGAAGAAGATGCTCGTGAAGGTCGTGATCGGCGCGGCCTCGCGTAGCTCTTCCAGGCTGCGCGTGACGATGTTGAGCGCCGTTTTGATTTGGCGGTAGATGTCGTCGTCGAGGACCAACTTGCCCAAGGTACCCTCGCCGCGCCGCAGAGCCCCGGTCACGACGGCGATGTCCTCGCTGATAGTGCGCAAGTTGTCATACAGCTCCGGCCGCACGACCAGCGCCCCGACCGTGCCTTCACCGCGCGCGATGCTACCCGTGATCGAGGCCACATCGTTGGCGATGGTCGGGTCGTTGACGAGCACACCAATGGTGCCGGTGCCGGCATCGATCTTGCGCACCACGGAATCGACGCCTTCGAGCGAACTCTTCAGGCGCTGGGCCAATAGCGGATCTTGCAGCAAGGTCGCCACCGCGCCCTCACCGCTGCGCGCATCGCCCGCCAGCAGGCGCACCTCGTCGAGGGTTGCGGTCAGTGTCGTGGAAGCCCGCAGGAATTCGTCGTAGAGCGCGTCATCGCTGAGGACCCTGCCGGCCAGACCCTTGCCCGCTTGCAGGTCAAAAGCGATGCGCTCGATGCTGGACGCCGTGCGCGAGGCGGACGCCACGGCCGCGGCCAGATCCTCCGACATGCGCTCGTCCACTAGCAACCGACCGACCGTGCCCTTGCCCGCCCGCACATCCGCGAAGACGGCATCTAGGCTTTCCAAGATGCTCTTGAGGGGCTTCTCCGCATCCGAAACGAGCACGCCCAAGGCCTCGATCGGGTTGCGCGCCACGCTGCCATACAGCACTTGATCCAACGGCACGAGCTCACCGCTGGGCGGGCCCGGATCGATCCACAGATTGCGCCCGCCCAGCAGCGTCGCATCGCGAATCGAAATCGAGAAGCCCGTGCGCAGAGGCAGCGGCTCGTTCAACGAAGCGGTGACTGTGATGCGCGCATCGGTAGGTGCCTGTGGATCAAACACCAAGCTCTTCACGCGCCCCCAGCGCATACCAGCCACGAGCACGCTGTCGCCTTCGCGCAAGCCGTTCGTCTCCGCAAAGCGCACGCGCAACGTCGGGCGTTCGGCAAATAGCGCAAAGTCCGTGAGGAACAGGGTGAAGTACGCCAACACCGCGAGGACGGCGAGGACGAACAACCCCAGGATCGTGGTGCGCTGCGAGTTCATGGCGGGGCTCAGTCAGGGTTCGGGCCGAGGAATTGCCGCAGGCGCGGATCGCTCGACGAGAAGAACTCCTTGGGAGGAAGTTGCAGGTGTGCGCGGCCCTTTTCAAGGAAGAGCACCTCGTCCGCGACCGTCTTGATGCACGCGACCCGGTGCTCCACGACGATGGAGGTCGTGCCGAGGCGCACTTGCACCTCGCGGATCAGGTCGTTGATGGAAGCCGAGATTTCGGGGTCCAAACCGGCATTCGGCTCGTCGTAGAGCACGATTTCCGGCTCGGTGACCAGCGCCCGCGCGAGCCCCACGCGCTTCTTCATGCCGCCCGAGATCTGTGAGGGCATCTTGTCGAAGGACTGCTTGGCGATGCGCACCAAGTCGAGCTTCTCCTCGACCTTGGCGGCGATCTCGGCCTCGGACAAACGCGTGTTCTCGCGCAACGGCAAGGCCACATTGTCGCGTACCGACAACCAATTGATCAGCGCGCCCTCTTGGAACAGGAAGCCGATCTTCTTGCGCAGGACAGCGAGTTCGCGCGGCTTGAGTTTGGACGGTTCTTGTCCCTCGACCAGCACCCGACCCGCATCTGGCTTCATCAAGCCCACGGCGTGCCGCAGGATCACCGACTTGCCCGTGCCCGAAGGCCCCATGATCGCCAAGCATTGACCACGACGCACTTCAAAGGTCAGGCCGTCGAGCACGCGCTGGGTGCCAAAACTTTTGACAACCTCCTCAAAGCGGATGACCGGCGGTTCCATGGGCTTGGTGCTCGACATGTGCTCGACTCAGCTTTGGTAGAGGAGCCAGGTCATGAAGTAGTTCGAAATGATGATGGCAATGATCGAGTCGCGCACCGCAGCGCGCGTCGCGCGGCCCACGCCGAGCGCACCACCGTGCGCTTGCAAGCCCGAGGCACAGCCGATCACGGCAACCAGTGCGCCAAACACCACGGATTTCAGCAGTCCGCTCCACACATCCTTGGGCAAGGGCAGGAACTGCGCGGGCGTGCGCAGCGCCTCCAAGGCGGAGTCGATGTACAGTTGCCATGACACATTCAGCTGCGATTGCGCCACGAAACCGCCACCCAGCACGCCGATCGCATCGCACACCACCGTCAAGAGCGGCGCGGCCAACATCAGCGAGACCACGCGCGGCAACACCAACAGCTTGACGCGGTCGATGGACAACACTTCAAGTGCCGCCAGCTCGTCCGAGACGGACATCGTGCCGATTTCCGCGGCCATGGCGCTGCCTACGGTGGCAGCCAAGATCGTGGCGGTGATGAACGGTCCCATCTCGCGCGCCATGCTGACAGCGACGATGGTGCCGATCTGATCCTGTTGGCCAATGCGCGCCAGCTCGATGCCGGTTTGCAGCGACACGATCATGCCGATGAAGAGGCCCACCAGCAGAATCACATGCAGAGTCTGGATCGCGCTGCCGTAGAGCTCTTGCGCAATCAGCGCGCGACGACGCGGGACATCGTGCAAGCGCGCGAGCACGGCACCAAAAAGTTCCAAGCGCAGCCCTAGAGCCAGGCCAAGTCCGCTGATGGTGGTCCAAATGCCCATGGTGTGTGCGCGCTAGAAGCTAGCGGAGCGCTCTCCTCGTTGCAGCGGCCAGCCGGGACCCGGCATGGCCGGCGGCAGCCACTCGACCTCTTGGGCCTCGCCCGCTTGGCTATCGCCCTCCGTGCGCCAGCGCAGGAGGCCGAACAACAACGAGGTCTCGTGATGCACGCCTGTGTCGTCGCTCCATGTGCGGCGTGCCCACAACGCACTGAAGTTGCGGCGGTCTTCGACTTCGTCTTGCTCGCGGCGCCACAACCCCAACCACGAGCGCTGTTGGACCACATCGTGGTCGACGCGCTCGTGCCACAGCTCCCACATCCACGCATACATCTCGTCGATTTCGGGCGTCTGCCAGAGCGGGTTCAAGGCTGGGAAAGCCCACTCGTGTTCCCACGGCTCGCGTTGGTCGGACTCGAAGAACGGCCAGAACTTGCGCCATGTGCGCTGGCCTCCTTGGCCGTCGGTGCGTGTGGTTTGTTGCCAGAACGGCAGCACATCCACGCCCTCGACCGTGGAGTCGGGATAGATCTCGCTTCGCCAGTTGACTAACGGGAAGAGCACCCAGCGCGATTCCAGCGTGGGGTCCTTGTAGTACGACCAAAACGGCCAAAAGCGTCGGCGCGTGATGCCTTCAGTCGGTGCATCGAGCCAGCGCACGAACGGCCATGGCGCGTCAAAGGCCGAGTAGCCGGTGCGCGGATCCGAGCCAAAGCCAAAGAAGGGCCAGAGCGCAATCCAGTCAGTGCGTGCGCCACGCGCGGAACGACCCACCAGCGGGAAGACCATCCAACGCTGCTCCTGCAGATCGCTCGAAAGGCGCAAGTCGTTCTCTTGCACATGCAGAATCGGCCACAAGAACGTCCAGCGGTCGTAGCTGCCTTCGCGGGCGGCATGGCTGTACAACGGCAGGATGTGAGAGCCAGTCGTTGACGGCAGTTCCGGATCGCGCGGACCGGTCCAACCGAAGAGCGGGAAGAGCACATGCTTGCCCACATCGTTGCCGCGGCGCGTGCGCAGCCAGAGCGGGAACAGCGTGAATTCGATGCGATCGTA
>JBILXQ010000256.1:0-4546 GCA_044378375.1 Planctomycetota bacterium | reverse complement strand
TCATCTACGCCAAGTCGCAGGTCATCCGCCAGAAGGCCGCCGAGGTCTTTGCTGACGAGTCCGTGACCAAGGGCGAACTCGCCCGCGACGAGATCTATCCCCCGCTGGGCATCAGCATTTTGGGCGCGGGCTTGGAGCAGCTCGGCCATCAAGTGCGCTTGCTGGACGACTCGATCGAAGAGATCGAGACCGTGCGCGAGGCGATGCAATGGTCCGATCTGGTCGGCATCTCGGCGCTGACGCCCAATGCGCGCCGCGCGCGCGAGCTGGGCAAGATTGCGCGCGAGGAGTACTCCAAGCCGGTGGTGATGGGCGGGCCGCACCCGACCACCAACCCCGAGTTCTTCCTCAACGCGGGCGCAGCCGACATCTGCGTGCAGGGCGAGGGCGACCACACGCTGCCGGAGATCGTCGAGAAACTGCACGACCGCGCGTCGTGGGACACGATCCAAGGCATCACCTTCCTCAAGGACGGCCAGCAGGTGGCGACGCCGCGCCGCGCCTTGGTCAAGAAGATGGACGAGGTGCCGTGGCCGGCCTGGCACCTGTGGGACATCCCGCGCTTCATGAAGCTGATGGTGAATCCGGGCGTGACCCTGATCACTTCGCGCGGCTGCCCGTACGCGTGCACCTTCTGCGATGCCGAGATGACGCCGCGCCAGTACCGCGCGATGTCCCCCGAGAAGACGGTGGACATGATGCAGTTCATCCTCGAGAAGTACAATCCGCCGCAACTGGTGCTGTTCGATGACTTGTTCACGATCCAGCGCAAGCGCGTGATTGCGATCTGTCAGGAGATCATCAAGCGCGACCTGTTCTTCGAATGGGTCTGCGAGTCGCGCGTCGACACGATGGACTGGGAGATGTTGCGCTGGATGCGCAAAGCCGGTTGCGTGAAGATCTACTACGGGCTCGAGTCGGGCTCGCCGCGCATGCTGGTGACGATGAAGAAGGGTGTGACACCCGAGAAGGTGCGCGCCGGTGCCAAGCTCAACCGCGAGCTCGGCATGTACTTCAAGTTCTTCATCCTCTACGGCTTCCCGGAAGACACGGTCGAAGACCACCGTCTGACGGAAGAGCTGATTGCCGACACGCGTTGCGATGCCGTGTGCTGCTCGGTGTTGCAGCCGATCCCGGGCACCGAAGTGTTTGAACAACTCAAGCCCTACCTGTTGAAGGATGTGGCCGAGATGGAGTTCCACTACTGGCACTCGACCGAGAGCTTCAAGCACCCGCACTTCACGCATGCGGAACTGCATGCAGAGCGCGAGCGTTTGCTCAAGAGCCATGCGCGCGCCACCAAGGGCATCGTGCCCAAGGTGAAGCGCAAACTGGAACGCCTGTGGGCCATGATCCGTCACCCCGAGTTGGTCGGCGACTTGATCGAGATCCGCCGCCGCAAGGCTCGTCACCGCCGCCGCGTGGCCGACTCGAACTGGGGCTACACGCTCAAGGCCGAGCGCGATGTGATCGCGTTGCAGGTGCCGATCGTCAAGCCGGATTGACAGTCGTCCGCGCGTCACCACTCAGAAGGGTCGCTGGGGTTGCCCCTGCGGCCCTTCTTCGTCTAGCATCCCGCGATGCGCAGCGTGCACACTGTCATGGTTGGAATGGCCCTGGGTCTTGTGGCGCTGTCGACACTTTCGTGTGGGGACAGCGCTCCGGCCGCTCCGCGTACCGCTGCCAAACTGTGGAGTGATGAGGGTTGTGCCCTGTGCCATGGCAAGCAGGCCGAGGGCACCAAACTTGCGCCCACGCTCCAGGGAAAGGCCACGCACTGGTCGCGCGAGAGTTTGCTCCAGTATCTGCGTGATCCGGTGGGCTATGCCGCCCAAGATCCGCGCCTGAAGGAGCAGATGAAGAGCTACTCGCAGGCCATGCCTACCTACAAGATGCTCTCCGCTACAGAGCTCGAGACGCTCGCGGATTATGTGTTAGGGCTGTAGCGCGCGGGCCACACCAGCGGGCCGCCATTGGCGTTCGCATAGGCGAGCCGCGCGCCGTACACCGGCGTCAAAATCTCTGGACACAAGACTTCTTGAGGACGGCCTTGGGCGCTGATGCGTCCACCATCCAGCAACACGATGCGGTCGGCGTACTGTCCGGCCAGATCCAACTCGTGGGTCGTCACAACGACTCCGTGCCCCTCGCGAGCCGCGCGCGCGAGCAAGTCAAAGACCTGCAAGCGGTGCTCCGGATCAAGTGCATTGGTCGGTTCGTCTGCCAAGAGCAACGGCGCACCTTGCGCCAAAGCGCGCGCCACCAACACACGCCGACGCGCTCCACCAGACAATGTGCCCAGCGTGGCGCACGCAGCCTCGGCCGCATCGCAAGCAGCGAGAGCGGCTTGTGTGGCAGCGAGATCCGCCTCTGGAGCGGCGCGCCAGCGCGGCAAACGCGCGTACCGCCCAGCCAAGACGAAGTCGAAGACCAACACATCATCCAGGGGCGGCAACTCTTGGGGCACCAAGGCCGCCCGCAGCGCGCGCGCGCGCGGATCAAGCTGCCGGCAATCGACTCCTCCGAGAGTCGCGCGACCTTGACGCAAAGGCAACAGTCCCGCCAATGCGCGCAGCAAGGTGCTCTTGCCTGCGCCGTTCTTGCCCAACACGACCAACAACTCACCAGCGCGCACTTCGAGGTCTAGGCCCGCGAAGACGCTCGCTGCTCCATCGTCCCAGGCGCACTCGGCCTGCTCGAGTGTGGCCAAGCAACCGGCGGACACCGTGCTCACAGCCACGTGAAGCGTTCCACCAACTCAATCGAACCGCCAATGCTGCGCGCAACGGGACAGCCGTGAGCGGCTGCTTCCAACGCGGAACGCAACTTGGGATCCGCAACACCGGGCACGGTGATGTCGACTTCCAGCCGTCCGATGCGCCGATGCGGGTCCGCCACCATGTGCTTCTTCACCACCACCGTGGCGTGTGTGAGATCGACGCCATGGCGCTCGGCGAAGATGCCCATGATCGTCAAGATGCACGAACCCAAAGCCGTGGCCACGAGGTCCGTGGGCGAGAACGACTCACCGCGACCATGATTGTCGACGGGGGCGTCCGTCACCACCACGGTGCCGCTGGGTTGATGGCGCGCTTGGCAGCGCAACGTGCCTTGGTAGGCGATGTCGATCGTGACCATGCAAGTGAGGATACTAGCACGGCGTGCCAGTCAGGGACCGCGCGTGTACACCAGCCGCCCATCGATGATGGTGTGCAGCACGCGCGCTTGGTGCAGTGCTTGCGGCTCGCAGGCAACAGGATCGACCGAGAGGACGGTCACATCACAGCGATAGCCTGGCGACAGGCGACCCAAATTCGCTTCGGCCCCCACAGCATGAGCAGCGCCCTGTGTGAACGCCGCCAAGGCTTGTGCACCAGTCAGAGCCGTGCTCGGTTCGAAGGTCTTGGGCGAGCGCGCGACGGCACGTGTGCGCGCGCTGTACAAGCCCGCCAACGGATCGGGGGACTCCACGGGGAAGTCACTTCCAAAGGCCAGTTGCGTGAGGTCGGGCGCGAGGCTCTTCCACGCATAAGCTCCGCGCAAACGCTCGGCCCCCAGACGCTCGCCGGCCCACGGCATGTCGGAGGTCAGGTGCACCGGCTGCATCGAGGGCACGACCCCCAACTGTGCAAAGCGTGCCCAATCTTTGGGGGACACGACCTGCGCGTGCTCCATGCGCGGACGCAACTCACGCAGCTGTGGGCTGGCACGCAGTGCGCGTTCATACGCATCGAGCACCACACGATTCGCACGGTCACCAATGGCATGAATAGCCGGTTGCAAGCGCCATTGCCCCGCCCATTCCAAGCGTCGGGCCAGCGCCGCATCATCCAGCAGCATAAGCCCCGTGTGGCCATGCTGATCGCTGTAGTCTTCTAACAGTGCTGCACCACGGGAGCCCAGAGCACCGTCCGCCATCAGCTTGAGGCCACGCAAGGCAAAGCGCCCCTGCACTCGGTCACCGGGGATCACAGCTTCATGTGCAGCGCCCAGTTCGTCATTGCCCCACAAGTAGCCGCTGATCCGCACTAGCAGCAAACCTTGCTCGTCAAGTTTTCTGTACAGGGCGATTTGCTCAGGCTCGAGCCCCATGTCGTGCACAGCAACCAGTCCATGGGCCAATAAGGCGGCCTGGGCCTTCAGAATGCGACGGGTGCGCACCTCTTGGGATGGTGTGGGCACATGTTGCTGCACGCGCTGCATGGCGTTGTCGACCAGCACACCGCTAGCGCGCCCTTGCGCATCCAGCACGATCATGCCATCGGCACCCGACGCAGCGTCCGGTGGCAACTCCCCCGCCAGACCTGCGCGCTGCAAGGCAGCTGCATTGGCGAAGGCCGCATGACCGTCCACGCGATCGAGGTACACGGGATGATCAGGGGTGGCTGCACTCAGCAAACGATGGTGCGGGAAGGACTTGTCGGGCCAGAGATTCTGGTCCCAGCCGCGTCCTAAGATCCACTCACCTTTGGGGGTGGACTTGGCGCGCTCGGCGACGCGTTGAACGAGAGCCTCCAGCGACGGCACACCTGTCAAATCTACTTGC
>JBILXQ010000255.1:0-4551 GCA_044378375.1 Planctomycetota bacterium | reverse complement strand
ACGCCATGCGCTGCGAGCGCGCTTGAGTGATTCGGATGTCTATGACCGCGTGCGTGCCTTGCAAGCGTGGGATGCAGGTCACGGAGGTGGCTGGCTTGGTTCACCGAACCCTGCGGGTGCTCAAGCTGTGTTGCGTACCGCGGAGTTGCTTGAGCGCGATGTGGCCCGCTTGCGCATCGCGGTGCTCAACGATGAAGACCCGGTCGATGTGGCTTTTGGCCGGGCATTGCTGGCCGCTTGGCCCGATCGCTTGGCCGTGCGTCGTGAAGCTGGCTCGCGTCGCGGCGTCGCTGTCGGTGGGCGCGGTGTGACGCTCGCCGAAGAGTCCGGCGTTGTGGATGCCGAACTGTTCTTGTGTGTGGATGTGGATGCGGGACGCCGCGGCGAGCGCGCCGAGGCCGTGGTGCGCCAGGCTTCGCGCGTCGAACGAGAGTGGTTGGATCCCGACCTCATTCGTGTCACGCACACCGGTGGTTGGGATGAGGCCAGTGGCCGCGTGGTGGCGCTGCGCCGCACGAGCTTCTTGGACCTTGTCTTGGAAGAGGTGCAAACCGGAGTGCCGGATGCAGAGGCGTGTGCGCAAGCCTTGGCTGCGGCAGCAAGGCGCGATCCGGCTCGCGTGCTGCCCTTGGCCGAAGAGGACGTGGTGCAGTTGCGAGCGCGCGTGGCGTGCTTACGCGAGTGGTTGCCTGAGCTAGAGCTGCCGCTGCTTGACGAGGCCAAGATCCTCGCGGACATCGAGTCGTTTGTGTGGGGCGCGCGCAGCATTGACGAAGTCAAGAAACGCGATCTCGCCGCTCATTTGAAGGCACAGCTCAGTGCCGAGCATCAGCGTGCACTCGATCGAGATGCTCCCGAGCGCATCGAGATCCCTACGGGCTCCCGGATCCGTCTGGTGTATGAGCCTGGTCGCACACCCATTCTCGCGGCGCGCATTCAGGAGCTGTTCGGGATGAAGGAGACGCCGCGTTTGGCGCGTGGTCGCGCCAAAGTAGTGATGCACTTGTTGGCTCCCAACTATCGACCGCAGCAAGTCACGGATGATCTCGCCAGCTTTTGGTCCAACGCGTACCACGAGGTCAAGAAGGAACTCAAGCGCCGCTATCCCAAGCATGCTTGGCCTGATGATCCTTTGACGGCGCCGCCGCAACGCAAGGGGCCGTCGCAGCGCAGTTGAACGTCATGCCAAGCGGCGTGTCAGCCACTGTGCCGCATCCAAGGCCATCGGCTCGGTGATCGTGTGGTTCGCATCGTACTCGCGATACTCGACCGACAAGCCTGCTGCGTTCAGTCGATCGCGCAGCGCACGACCATGGCCCAGGCTCACAACATCGTCACGCACTCCATGAGCTACGAAAGCTGGCAAGCCTCGATTGGCAGCCTGGACTTCGGCTTCGAAAGGGGCATTGGTGGCCATGAAGGTCGACAAGGCCAGGACACCACCCAACGGCTGCGTGTGGCGTGGTGCAAACCATGCAGCGAGAGCGCCACCTTGGCTGAAGCCGCCTACGAGGATGCGGTTTGTCGTGATTCCTTGACGTACTTCGCGCTCCAAACGCTGGCGTAGCCAAGCCTCGGCGGTCGCGACGCCGGCTGGATCCGACGCGTGTCTGCGCAACAAGTCACTGGGCCCTACATCGAACCATGCATGCAAGGGCAAGCCACCTGCAATCGACACCGGCCGCTTGGGTGCGGTAGGCAAGATGATGCGCGCCGAGGGAACCGCCGCTTGGAGCGCGACTCCCAAAGGCTCAAGGTCTTCGCCCTCGGCGCCCAGTCCATGCAAGAGGACCACAAGCGCGTCCGCGCGTACGACCGGTTCCAAGACCTGCTCTCGAAGCTCCATGCGGGCTGCATCGTAGCTACCATGGTCGGCTCGCGCATGAAGCACCTCCGTCTCCACGCCCTCGTCATGGGGTACATCGTCCTGTTCCTTGCGCTGTGTGCTCCTTCAGGTGCTGCACAGAAGACGGTGTTTGATCCGGTTCGCGACTTGGAGGGCTATGCCGAGCGCAGTCAAGGTGCGTGGGCGGATGCGTACGCTCTGGATGTGTACGCGGACTTGCGCGGTGCAGAGCTGACGCCCGCGATGGTCGAAGATGTGCGCAAGCGTTGGCTGCAAGAACGCATCCAAGTCGATGGTGTAGTGAAGGGGGAGCCCTTTGCCGCCGCTGCGTGGCTGCTGGACAAGCGGATGAACCGCCACGCGGCCTTGAAACGCTTGGCGTACACCCAAGATCGCAGCAAGCCGCCCTTTGTGCTGTATGTGCAACGCGAGAGCGGTGCGCCTGAATCGGCTACTCAGGCCACAGTGGCGCTGTATGCGCCATGGTTGCTTGCGGCGCACGATGCCTTGAAGCGTGCGGTGCTGCTGCCCAGCGGTGCCAAGGAGGCACAAGGTCGAGGCGCAGTTGGTGTGGTCTTACTTGCCAATCGCGAGCAGTTCGAGTCCCTGCGTCCGGATCTGGGCAACGATGGTGCCTCCAACACCGCCACTTGGGATCGCGCCCGCCGCTTCGTGGTGGGATGCGATGATGAGTACAACAAGAAGAGCGATGCTTCGCGTGTGCGCGGCATTGTGCGCGAGAGTGTGCGCGCTCTGCTGGATGCGTATGTCACCGCACCTGATGGCCAGCTAGGTGATGTGTGGCTCGAGCAAGGGTTGGTGTTGCGCTTCTCTCAGTGCCGCAGCGAAGGTCCCGCGACCTTGGCGAGTCCAAGTATCCGTCCAGATCTTTTGACGCGCCTCGCTCAAGAGGCTCAGGTGCGTGAGCGTCGTGATGCGCTGTACCTGCCGCTGGCGCGATTGTGTGGTTTGGCTGATGCGCAGGCCTTGGAGCGCGCATCTTTGGAAACGGCTGAAGCTCGTGGCGTGCCTGCCGCGCAATGGGATGACGCAGTGCTGCTGGCCTACGCTCAAGCCGAAGCATGGGCGCACTTCTTCTTTGATGCCCACAACGGCAAGCGTGCGTCCGGGTATGTGCGCTATGCAGCGGGTGCACTGCGTGGTGAGCGTGGAGTGCAAGCCCTCAGCAAGGCTATGGGCGGCGAAACGCCGGAAGCGCTGCAAGCGGAATGGGCCGCGTGGTTGAGCGCGCAGTGGAAAGCGCAGGCCAAGGCCCAAGATCCCAAGGCGACTGAGGTGGACAATCCCTTCGCAGGCTTGTGGGCTACCGATGCCTCGGCCGCACCTGTGTCTTCCGCGCGCAAGCCTGAGGCCGGCACGACGGAAGTGGCTCTGGATGACACAGAGGCTTTGGTGCGGCACGCTGCCGCCTTTGCATTTGCCGTGCGCGGTTCGTTCGCGCAGGCCAAAGTGGCCTACGCCGACTTGGTGGGAGCAATGCAGCCCGAACCGTGGCGCAGCCGGGCGGCCCGCGATCTCGCCCGTGTCGAGCAAGCGTTGCTCTGGCGCAGCGCGTACAGCGCAGCTTTGGCGGCACCGGGTTCCAAGCTGATCATCGAACGCGATGGCAAGAAGATCAGCTTGCCGGTGGAGTCCTTCGATGAGATGACTCTGCGGCTCGGCAGCAACAAGCTCGGCTTGGAGGAGCTGGCTTGGGAGGCCATCACTCCCGCGGATTGGCTCAAGCAGACGATCAAGAAGGGGGCCGCGGAAGATATGCCGCCTGTGGTGCGCGCTTGGTTGGCAGCGCTGGCGCGTGAGCCCAAATGGGACCGCGGGTTGGAGAAGGACATCTCCGAGGAAGTGCTGGCTCTCAAGGAAGATGTCTTCGTGTGGTATCCCGAGATGCTCGCATCAGCGGATGCTGCTGTGTTGCTTGCCGAGCTGGATGCTCTGCCTGCACCGGAGGATCGTGCCAGCGCGGAGCGCACTCTGCGGGCCATCGCAGGCGTGCTCGCATCGCGCAAGCTGGAATTCGTGGCGCAGCGTGAGGCCGAGCTACTGGCGCGTGGTCGCTTGTGCTTGCAGTTGGCCGCCAATGAGTTGGGTCCGGCGGACACTACCCGCGCAGATGTGTCACTTTTGCCTGACGGCCGTGTCAAGGTGCACTGGGGCTTTGACAAGGAGCGCCAGTTGGACGACATCGAGCTCGAAACCGAAGTCGGTCAAGATCAATTGACGCAGAGGCGCAATCTGGTGCGCTTGCGTCCCGAGCCGCGGGCGTCCATTGAGAACAGCGCTTTGGTTTTGCGCGGTCCCGGTGTCTGGGCTTTGCCCATCTCCCTCGAGGCGCCGTACACCATCAAGGTCAAGCTCAAGGTGCGCGATGACCTGCAGAAGGAAGTGAAGGAGACGCCGTACTTCGGCATCCTGCATTCCATTGTCGGCGAGCAGTCATGGCTACTGACGGACCCCTTTGGAGGAGTGATCGAGATCGACCAAGCCGCGGGTTTCACGCGCGAGGCCGGCCTGTCCAAGACCCGCACACTGCTGATCGATGAAACAACTACCATCGAGATCAGCCACGAGGGTGTGAACATGTCGTGCGGTGCCAATGGCAAGTGGACCTCGACGTTGAACTTGATGCGCCGGCGCACAGGTCGCGTGTGCCTGGTCGCCGTGGGCGACTACGCCATGCGCGTAGA
>JBILXQ010000310.1:0-4023 GCA_044378375.1 Planctomycetota bacterium | reverse complement strand
CGCGGTGGCCGCCTAGCTTCGCACGCTGGTGAAGTTGCCGTGCGTCCGTTGCAGTAGGGGAGCTGTGTTAGACTGCTGTGGATGAACCACAGCCCTGTTGTGCTCGTCGTCGGTGGCTCGCGTGGTCTGGGAGCTGCGTGCGTGACCGAGTTCATGGCGCAAGGTGCGCGCGTGCATGCGACATGGCGCACGCCTGGCGCTAACGCCACGGCTTTGCAGGCGCGCTTGGGCGCGTGCGCGCATCCATGTGACTTGAGCATCAGCGACCCTGAAGCCAGCAGCAGCATCGCCACGACTGTGGCGCGTGTGGTGAAGCAAGAAGGGCGCTTGGATGTGCTGGCGATTGCGGCCGGTGACTACCTTGCGGGCAGCTTGGAATCGCACTCAGCTGACCTGATTGCGACGCAGCTGCAACAACAAGTCGTGGGGCCCGCGCGCGCCATGAGTGCGGCTCGCGCCGCGCTACGACACTCGCAGGGCTGTGCAGTGCTGTTTGGTGTCGCAGGTCTCGATGGCTTGCGCGGACGCAAGCGCAGCGCAGCCTACTGCGCTGCCAAGAGCGCTTTACTCGTGCTGGTGCGCTCGTGGGCCTTGGAAGAGGCGCTGCATGGCGTGCGTGTGAACATGGTGTCGCCCGGAGTGGTGCCCCACTTGCATGCAGACCCCGAGACGCTGGCTCCCGAAACGTTAGCCCGCGTGCCTTTGCCCGGAGCGACCACGCCCGAGGATCTGGCACGGGCCGTGCGTTGGCTGTGCTCGGCGGAGGCGCGCCATGTGACCGGCGCCGATCTGCCCGTGGCGGGCGGATTTGCACTCTGAGCTTCGCCTCGGTCAGGAACTTTCTTCCTGCAGGCCTCGCTTGCGTCCGTGCGGCTCAAGCGCAACTCCCATGCAGGTCGATGCATGCCTCTGCAGGACCTTGTCCCCACAGGCCCCACAGGCGAGTTGACTCGTCTGGGCACACCCTGAAGGATGGAGGCCACAACACTCCGATGGGTACACTCGACCTCGCGCGTTTCGAAGATGCTGACGGCGGCCTGTTTGGCCCGGCTGAGATCGAACGCTTCATGCGCGCCGAACACGAACGCGCGCGCCGCTATCGCTTTCCGATCGTTTGCTGCGTCGTGGCGGTGGACCGTTTGGATCAGCTCCAAGACTTGTATGGAGTCGAAGCACGCGCAGAGATCATGAAGACCGCAGTGCGCGCCATGCGCGGTGCCATGCGCGACTCGGATCTCTTGGCGCGTTTGTCTGGCGACCAGGTGTTGATCTTCTATGCACACACCGGCCCGCACACGGGTGCTCTGCTCGCCGAGCGCGTGCGCACGGCTGTCAAGAAGCAGCGCTTCGATCTTGATGGCCGCACGATCAAAGTCGCGGCTTCCGTAGGCGTCGTCAGCGTCGAAGGCGGAAGCAGCGAGTCCTTTGATGCGCTCGTCGCGCTGGCTCACGATGGCTTGCGCATGGCGCAAAAAGCCGGAGGCGATCGCCATGTGGAGATCGGCTCCGGCACGACGCAAGAGTCACTGGAAGGCACGCCAGCTCCGCTGGGCGCCGGTGGGGTTGATGCGGATCAGGTCGACAAGCTCGAGCGTCGCTTGGCACGCTTGATGTCGTTGCTCGACGACACCGAAGCCGCCTTGCGGCGGGCTCATGCGCCGGTTGCTCCCGTGGCTGCGACGAGCGAAGCGCGTGAGATGAGCGAACAGAAGCGGGAGCTGATGCGTAATATCTTCGAGGCTAACCGCGAGTTGCGGCAACACCGTGACGGTGAAGACGAGAGCGAGTTGACTACATGAGTAATGTCCAGGCTGCGAGTGGTCCGCTGTACTTAGGCATCGACCTTGGTACTTCACGTACATCAGTCGCAGCCAGTAACGGTGTGCGAGAGACGATTGCGTCCTATGTGGGCTACCCCAAGGACGCAATCGCTAGCAAGAAGCTCGGCAAGGACGTGCTCTATGGCGATGAGGCCATTGCGAATCGACTGTCGTTAAAGCTCTATCGTCCGCTAGCGCATGGTGTGATCCAGACCGATCACGAAGGCTCTGAGAATGTGCGCGCAGCCACCGACTTGATCAAAGAGATCATCAAGCGCGCGCGCCCGTTACCGGGTCAGAAAGTCTATGCCGTCATCGGCGCCCCTGCTCAGGCATCGCTGCACAACAAGCAAGCGATCTTGGATGCGGCTCGTGAGTCGGTGAACTCCGTCATGCTGTGCTCGGAGCCGTTCTCCGTGGCCTATGGCCTTGACATGTTGGACGATGTCCTTGTCGTTGATATCGGCGCAGGTACCACTGACTTGTGCCGCATGCACGGCACGATGCCGGAGGACGCCGACCAGATCACGAGTACTTTCGCGGGCGACCATGTCGACGCCGTGTTGATGGACCTGATCAGCAAACACTGCCAAGGCGCGCAGTTCACCAAAGAGATGGTGAAGACGATCAAGGAAAAGCACGCTTCGGTATTGGATCAGATGCCGGCGGCCTTGGTGAAGCTGCCTGTTGCAGGCAAGCCCACTGAATTTGACATCACAGAACATGTCAAAACTGCTTGTCGTAGCATCGTGCCAGGTATCGTGGACGGGATCCAGCACCTCGTGGCGAGCTTCGACCCGGAGTTTCAAGACCGCTTGAAAGGGCGTGTGCTCTTGGCCGGCGGTGGCAGCATGATCCGCGGCCTCGATCATGAGATTGAGAAGGCTCTGCAAGAGCGCTTGGGCTCCGGGCGTGTTGTGCGCATCGAAGAGCCGATCTACGGTGGGGCTAATGGCGCGTTGAAGCTCGCTTTCGACATGCCCACGGAGTACTGGGAGCAGTTGAAGTAAGCGCTCTCTGCATGGCTCGGCTGCATGCAGAGCGACGGTCACTGACCGCGCACACAGCTGCCGAGAGTGAGCAGCGCATAGCTCGTCGCGAGGATGGGGTTGCCCTCATACCAACGCGGCGAGTTTTCATTGAGCCACGAGCCATCGGCCTTCTTCTGGATGGCGACGATGCGACCAGCGAGGTCCTTGCGCCACGAATGCGCGCCACCTTGCGCATCGACGATGGTCTCTTCGCCATAGACATCCAAGGCCTTGGCCATCACGGCGAAGTAGTAGTACAGACCTTGGTACGCCGCCGTGGGATCCGTGCCGGCTTCAAAGCCAGGGTTCACATCCAGAGTGTAGTTGCGCCGCAACCACTCCCACGCCGCCTTCATGCGCGGATCGGACTTGGGGATGCCTGCGAACGCGTAGCTTTTGAGCAGCGCGTACGTC
Organism: Planctomycetota bacterium; assembly: GCA_044378375.1. Classification (GTDB taxonomy): domain Bacteria; phylum Planctomycetota; class UBA1135; order UBA1135; genus SXXH01. The sequence continues at coordinate 758 of JBILXQ010000310.1, read as the reverse complement.
ATCGAGCCATAGCTGCGCGGCACCTTCTTGCCGCCCTCGAGCTCGATGTAGCCAGCCATGCTTTGGCCCGGCGCATACGCTGACCCGCCATCATCACCGGACACAACGACCTTGCCGCCATCCGGGATCTGCACATCGTTCTTCTCGGAACGGTTCTGGCAGCGTTCCAAGAAGCGCAGGCTGCGCTGGAACGCTTCGTGGTTCTGGTCGAGCCCTGAGGCCGTCAAGGCCTCGAGCGCCATCTGCAAGTTCGACAAGTCCGGGCGCTCTGATGAGCCATAGCCGATGCCGCCGTAGTAGGGGTGGTCCTCGGCGTAGTTGTCCTCGGGGCCCACTTGCAGTGCCACGATCCACTCGCGCGCGCGCAGCATGACAGGCTTGTACTGTTCACGCGCGTCGGCTGCGAAGGCCATCACCGCGGCCGAGGTGACATAGTTCGCCACCTTGCCTTGATGAATCGAACCATCGGCTTGCTGCAAAGTCGCGAGCCAAGCCAGACCAGAGTCGATCGCTTGCTGAACGGCCGCTTCACGCGGTGCAGGTGTCGCGAGCAACGCGCCCAAGGCCATGGCCGTGATGCCCGCATCCGGTTTGCCCGGCTCGCCCCACGTGCCGTTGTGAGCAATCGAGACGAGGAAGCGTGCACCTTGCTGCATCGATGCCAAGGCCGCGGCCTTGTCGGCCGGTTCGAACTTCGGCAGCGGCTTGGCATCACGCGCAGCCGTAGACGCGGCGGGCTTCAACACTGGCGCTGCGCG
>JBILXQ010000254.1:0-4582 GCA_044378375.1 Planctomycetota bacterium | reverse complement strand
TCCGAGGCGGAACGCGCCAACAAGATCGTGACCGCAGCACCAGCCAACGCCAGCGACCACACCAGTGGTGCAGCCATGCCAGGCACACGCGTCGCCGTCCGGTCTTGCCACACGAGCAAGGCGTACATGCACAAGGCCACAGCCAAGCGCACGAACCAACCGGCTGTATCGGGGAAGCTGCGTTCCAATCCAAAGCGTGACACCAAGACGGTGGCAACGCCGGCGACCAACAGATGCCCCACGCGGCGCAGGTACGGCAGAGTCATCAGCGGAGTGACCAAGCCCACACCGACGATCACCCAAGCCAACTTGTGCTGGAAGGGAATGTCGCGCGTCTCACTGGGCACAGCCAGCTCGCGAAACAGGGCCACATGCACGCACAAGAAGGCTGCTGCGAAGGCCAGCGCTCCGGCGGCAGGCAAGGGCGCGAGCGCACCCTGCCTTGCATCACCTGTGGCAAGCAACGCCGCACGCATGGCGCGCTGCCGAGCAGAAGCCACCATCACAGCAGCGATCAAAGCCGGTGCGGCAACGGTAGTCAGCAACTCAAGCAGCGCGTCCATAGCGAGATGTGAGGCGTATCAGCCTTCGTTGCCTTCGAGCGAAACGGTGATCTCCACGTCTTCGCCCAAGCCACCCGGCATGTAGGTGACGCCGTATTCGCTGCGCTTGATGGTCAGCGTGCCATGGAAGCCATGCTTTTTGCCGAACTTCGGATCGTTGACCGAGCCGGTCTTCTCGATCACAAAGCTCGCCGGCTTGGTCACGCCGTGGAATGTCAGGTTGCCTTCAACCTTCATGGTCTTGTCGCCGGTCGGCGTGACCTTGGTCGATTGGAAGCTGGCCTTCGGGAACTGCTTCACATCGAAGAAATCCGGGCCCTTGAGGTGCTCGTCACGCGCACCATTGGCAGTGTTCACGCTCGACGGATCGATGTCGATCGTCACCGAAGACTTCTCGCCGTCGACCACGATGGTGCCGGAGAACTTGTCAAAACGACCATACGCCCAGCTCGTATTCAGGTGCATGCAACGGAACATGACGGTCGAGTGCACGGCATCGATAGTCAGAGTCTTGGCCTCTGCTGCGGGTGCAGCAAGAGTCGAGGCCGAAGTGGCCGGCGTCGCGGCCGAGGCCGACCAGAGCGCGGCGGGGAGTACAACCAAGGAGAGAAGAGCGAGCTTCATGGGTAGTGTGCTTGTGCTAGGAGTCTTTGCGAGTTGCGCGCCTCACGAGTTGCGCTCATGAATGGCAAGGAACTGAGTTGCTCATGATGCCGTGCCGCATGCCTGCCTACTAGGGCGTCTAGGCAGCATCGGCCCTAAGACTTCGTAAGACTCTTTGTCTTGGTTTCAGCAAAGAGACTCAGTTCACAGGCACTACTTCGACCCAAGCGTTGTAGTCCGGGACACCACCTTCAGCCTCGATCCGGTCGTGGGGCACCAAGTGATTGAGCTCAGGCCAATGCCCTTGCAGGGTGCTAGGCGCCACTTCCGCCACGAACACACGTCCGCGGTAGCTGCCCAAGTCATTGCGTAGCTCGATCGCGTCATTTGACGACAAGCCCAAGGCCGCTGCGTCCGCCGCGTGCATGTAGATGTGGTCGCGCGCAGCTCCTGTCAACGGGTCCACATCTCTCTGCACCATCGAGTTGAACTGTTTGCCGCGTCGGGTGGAAATGCGGAAGCGGCGCTCGCCATGGCAGGGCGCATACGGCAAGCGCGGCCTCAAGACAGCGAAGCACGCCTTGCCGTCCTCGAAGGGAAACTGCCCGTCGACATACAGGCGTGGGCCACCCCATTGGAACTGATCACCTTGCTTGTTGAGTGCGGCAATGCCGCGGTACAGTGGCACACTGCGTTCGATGTCGGCGCGCAGATCGGCACCGCAAGAATACTGCACGCGCCAGGCATCTTTGGGCTTGGCCATGCGCGCCAAATCACCCAGCATGCGCCACTCAGCCTTCGCTTCGCCGATCGTGTGGCCGCTAAGTTCCGGCGAATAGACCACACGGCGTTCGGTGGTGGTTTCGGTACCACCATCGTCTTGCTCGTAACGTGTTTTTGACGGCAGCAGGTAGACCACATCCGCCGGATCCACCAGCATTTGCGTGGTAACCACAATGTCGCAGTGCACGCGCAAGGGAATGCGTCCTAGAGCGCTGGCCACGCGTGCGGGCTCGGGCATCGTCTCCAAGAAGTTGCCACCGATGCACCACCACGCATCCAGCTCGCCGCGCAACGCGGCTTCAAAACTCTCAACTGTGGTCATGCCTTCCCACGCAGGGACTTCAAAGCCCCAGAGCTTGGAGTAGTGCTCCGCGCGCTCTTCTGTGATGGGCTCACTACCGGGGAACGCAGAGGCATAGCAACCCATCTCGGAGCCACCTTGCACACCCGAGTGCCCTCGAATCGGCATGACCCCGCAGCCTTCACGGCCCAACCAACCACGCAGCAAGGCCAGGTTGGCAATCGCGCGCACGGCATCTGTGCCGTTCTCGTTCTGCGTGATACCCATCGACCACACGAGGATGCCACGTTTGGCAGTGCCGAGTTCGGCAGCGAAGTCCGCGATCTCTTCCTGTGTGGTGCCGGAAAGGGCGGCCAGGTGCGTCAGGTCCAGTTGACGCAACGAAGCCTCGAACTCATCCCACGCGTTCACATGTGCGCGAATCCACTCTTGGTCGATGCGTCCTTGTTCGACCAGCAACTTCGCGGCACCCAGCAAGAAGGCGAGATCGCCGCCCATACCGACCAAGTACGTGCGTTCGCAGACCGTGGTGCCCAGTACGGCAGATACCGGGTTCGACGGAATCCAATAAGCATCGAGCCCCGGCTCGCGATAGGTGTTGACCGAGATGACGCGCGCTCCGCGCCGGCGCGCCTCGGCCAAGTATTTCATGGTCACCGGCTGGTCGTTGGCCGGATTCGAGCCGAGGAAGACAATCAAGTCCGACTGAAAGAAGTCCGTGTAGCTGCAACTGGTGGCTCCGTAGCCAAGCGTGGACTTCAAAGCAGCGCCGCTAGGGGCGTGGCACAGGCGCGCTGAGTTGTCGATGTGGTTCGAGCCCAACCAACGCATCGTCTTTTGCGCTGCAAAGTACGTTTCATTCGTCACACCTCGAGAGGTTACGAACATGGCCATGCGCTTTGGATCCGTAGCGCCAAAGCGTGCACCAATGTCCCGCAGCGCTTCTTCGTAGGAGACGCGTGTAAAGCCTGCTTCACCACGCCGACGGCGCATGGGATAGGGCAAACGACCCAGCGCGCGCAGTTCTTTGGAGCTGAGCGTGCGCAGCGCCGTCACATCGGCAAGGCGGCGTTCGTCCAAGGCGCCCATGGTGTTCAGGCGCAGTAGTTCCAACCGCACCATGCACAAGTGCGTGCCCGGCAAGGTCCAATCCTTCACGCCGCTTGTGCCTAACGCGCACCCATCACACACACCGCGCGTCAGCACCTTCCACGCCCAAGGCAAGTTGTCGCGGTTTTCCCACGCGACCTTGAGCATCTCGCGAATGTGGCGCGGCTTCTGCCGCGCAAGTCCGAATGGAGACCAGCCAGCGCGAAGAGAGAAGTAGGAGCGTGTGGTGGCCATCTAGTCACTATTTGGTGGCACGAGCGTGCCAGGCTTGAGTCTCTGCGACGCCTGCTGTCCAGCCGCTGGCGTAGCTAGCTGAGTAGCGAGTGGCTTCCATGGCACGGCTCTGGCGCACGCTGGACTCCACTTCGCCCGCTACGCCGCGCTCGAAGAGCTTGCCCGCGACAAAGCCTGCGCCCCATGCAAAGTGCTCGGCCAAGTTGCCGGCCGCTTGCACATCCAACGCCTCGGGCGAAAGGTGCAAGAAGGCCTCGTTTTCCTGCAACGTCTGAGCCGCTTCAGGACCAATCAACGGGCCCGCGGATGTCGTCGCTGCGCCAGCGTACGCGCGCTGCAGCAGCTCAGGCTGACGACTGCGCAGACGCGCTAGCTCGCGACTGAGACCGGGAGCGTCATTGGCCATGCGCAAGCTCCAGCGCAACGAGGTGCCCGCGGCATACGCCATCTCTGCGTGCCACTCGGGCGGCCAAGCGGCTACCAGCCCATCCAAGTCCAAGGTCCACGCGGCGCCTAGGGCGCGCCGCGCTTTGCGCGCGCTATCGAGGCCGTAGTTGAACCCCAAACCACGCAAGACGGGGATCTGCACGTCGGGCGGATAGCCGCGCACATAGGCTTCGATCTGTTCGCGCGGCACGGCGTTGCGGCTCGACACAAAGCCGCGTGCCATCTGTGCGAAGTTGTAGCCGTCGTAGTGCCAGCCGCTACCTACCTGCGCACCAGAGAACTGAAGCCAAGCCAAACTTGTGCTACTGGCCGCTGCCAATGGCGCAAGGAGCACCAATGCAACGGCGCGCGCCCACCAACCACGACTCCAGGCCCGATCGACCACGATTGCGGTCAGCACGATCATCAGCGTGGCCGTAGGCAAGAAGTAGCGGTAGCCCGAAACCTCCTGAGTACCTGAGAAGTCACCCAACTTGAAGTTGCTCAAGCCAAACGCGATCGCGAACAAGGGCAAGTACAACGCCCACGGAATGAGCTTACA
>JBILXQ010000353.1:0-3508 GCA_044378375.1 Planctomycetota bacterium | reverse complement strand
GACACAGGCGCCGCATCGAAGAACTTGCGTGCAGCACGACCCGTATCGATCATCTCTTTCTGGGCACGCTTGCGCACTCCTTCGCGCTCACCGTTGCCCCACACATGCTCGGGCAGGATGGACTTGTGGCGCTCATCGACTAGATCACCGACGGCTTGGCCCACCAGGTGATTGCTGATCGCAAACGAGGAGATGCCGTGATCTGCGAGCAGCTCCCACTTCTTCAAGCAGTACTGCTTGTCCTTGAGCGCACGCTGGACTTCGAAGTGATCACCCCAACAGGCCAACTCCAAGCCGTCGTAGCCAAAGGCGCGCGCCTTGGCGGCTAGAGTCTCAAGCGGCAGATCGGCCCACTGGCCAGTGAATAGGCATACGGGTCGTGTCACAGCAGTCTCCTTGTCATGTCGGGTTTACTTGACTTCCGCCATGCGGATCGAGGCTTTTTCCTTGGCGCTAACCAAGGCCGCTTCCAGCACGCGCTGCGTCTGGTATGCATCCTCAAAGTCAGGCAGAGGTACCAGCGGTTCTTGGCCGCACAGGCTCGCCACTACATCCGCGGCCATGTTGGTGAAGCCGTGTTCATAGCCCACGACATGCGCATCCGGCCACCAGTTCGCTGCATAGGGATGCTTACCGGCCGTGCTCGTGGCCACGATGCGTTTCCAGCCGCGGGTGCGCACATCTTCACGATTGTCGCAGTACCACAGCTCATTCATGGACTCGAAGTCGAAGCGCAACGCGCCTAGTTCACCATTGATCTCGATGCGATTCGCATTCAGGTGTCCACTCGCCAAACGCGTGGCTTCAAAGGTCGCAATCGCGCCCGACTGGAAGCTCGCAAGGAACACCACCGCATCATCCACATCGCTGCGGCCCTTCTTCTGTGTGCCGGGAATCACACGCTCCTGCACGAAGGTTCGCGACACTGCGCCGTGGATGTCCTGCACTTCCTCGCCTAACAAGAAGCGCGCCATGTCCACGATGTGGGCATTCAAGTCGCCGTGTGCACCGCTACCGGCCTCACCTTTCTTGAAGCGCCACAACAGCGGCGTCTCCGGGCCGCCCCAGCTCTGCAAGTACTGCGCGCGCACGTGATACACACGCCCCACCAAACCTTGACGCATCATCTGCCATGCCAACGCAACGGCCGGACAGCGGCGGTAGTTGAACCACACAAAGGTGGAGAGCTTCTTGCGATGCTTCTTCGCAGCGTCCCGCATCGCGCGCGCATCATTCAAGGTGCCCGCCAGAGGCTTCTCACACGCCACATGCTTGCCGGCCTCCAACATCTCGAGCGCGATCTCGCGGTGCGAGTCATTGGGTGTGGCCACATCCACTAGCTCGATCATGGGATCCTTCGCAATCGAGCGCCAATCGGTGGTGCCGTGATGGATGCTCCACTGCGCCACGAACTTGTCGAGCGCATCACCATCCCGCGCAGCAGCCGTACGCAGATGCACACGGCGCGGCAGCTCAAAGAACCGATTGACTTGTCCCCACGCGTTGGCGTGGGCACGACCCATGAACTTGGAGCCCACGAGGGCGACGCCTAGGGGCTGCGAGACGAGAGGTTGCTGCGACATAAGGGGGGCCCACGCACGAATACGCGGACCCGCAGTATCCCCCGCATCGCCCCTATCCGCAACACTGCCGACGGAGCAACAGCAGCCTAGTTCGAAGCGGTCGCCACACTCTTCGCCGTGTGCACGGTCAATCCACGAGCACGGTAGAGCTCATCCGCGGTCTGGAAGATGGCCATGGCATCGCGCTCTAGCTCGCGTACATCGCTGGGCACCTGTGCGGTGGGCACCTGTTGCAACACGTTCGAGGCGCGCGTATCCCGCCGCCACCAAGCCACTTCTTTCTGCAAGCCCAGCACCACCATCCACTCGTCGGTCAGCAAGCCCACATTGCGATTGTGGATGACAAAGGCACGGCCAGGACCATCCGGCGGCAAGCGCAAGAGATCCTCGCCGAAGAAGCTCACCCGCGCCTCAATGCCTGTCATGGACAACAAGGTGGGCGCTAGATCCACTTGCGAACACAACCGATCGATGCGCTTGCCCTGCAGGCTTGGCTCAGGCGACACAAAGAACGCGGGAATGCGGTAGCTCCCCACGGGGATGCTCTCGGCTCCATACACGCGTGCGCCATGATCGCCAACGACAAGCACCACCGTGTGCTCCAACAGTCCTTCCTGTTGGCAACGATCCAACCAACGCCCGAGCGACCAGTCTGCATACGCCACCGCGCTGTCGCGATTGGCACCCTTAGCGGCCACACCAGTGTCGCGCTCGGGCACCAAGTACGGCTTGTGATTCGAGACCGTCAAAAGCGTCGCGAACAACGGACGCCCGTTCGCACGCGCACGCAGTTGGCGTTCCACCAGCACATCAAAGGCCCACTCGTCAGCGGCTCCCCACGCTGTGTAGAACGCGTCTTCGGGCATGTCCGCTTGTTCGACAAACTCAGCCCATCCATTGGCAGAGGCAAAAGGCTCCAGCGTGTCAAACATGCCGCGGCCACCGTACACGAATGAGGTGTCGTACCCGCAGCGCTGGTAGATCGCGGCTAGCGTGGCCACATCCTTCGTGGCTGGACGCTTGGTGATCGAGTCACCCGGTAAGGGCACAAACGAACACAGCACACCCTCCAAGCCGCGCACGGTGCGATTGCCATTCGCCACCAGGTTGCTCAGCATCAACCCGCGCTGGCTCCACCCATCAAGGCGCGGCGTGTCAGCTTTGCTACCACCATAGGCACGCGAGAAGTCGCTCCCGAGACTCTCCTCCACCACCACCACGACATCGAGCGGGCGTGCGGGTTTGACGTGCGGAGTGATGGCCTTGGCCAAGGTGAAGCTACTGGCATGCGGACTGAGCTCGGGTTGCAGCCCCACATAGCTCTGGGCGCGCGCATGCGCCTCTTGCGCCGGAAGTGTGGCGTAGTAGGCGGCGTAATCCAGTTCCGCAGTCAACCAAGCGCGCCACAGCTGTTCATGCCCATTGTGAGCGGTCTCATCCGCCACGCGATCCGCAAAGCTCCGCGCAGGTAGAGCCACCAACAGCAGCACGCCCACCACGCACGCGCTGAGCCACGCACCACTCCAAGCGGCGCGCCGGCGCAAGTTCAATGCAGACGTAGTAGGCACCGGACGCACCAACAGCAGAGCTAGACCAAAGGCAGCCAAGCTGCACAGCAGCAGAATGGCGGGAATAGGATAGCTTTCGTGCAGGTTCACCAACACTTCATGCGGGTACAGGACATAGTCGACCGCGACATGGTTGTAGCGCGCGGTGAACTCTTCGAAGAAGCAGGCCTGTGCCACGACATCAAACAACACCGCGAAGCACACCACGGTCGTGAGACCTAACCACACCGTTCGCCGCGCCAGCCACCGCACAGGTGCGAAGCCCAAGCACAGAGCAACTGGTGCCAGCAGGAAGGGTACAATGCACAGGTCGCGCACAGCACCTAGGCCCAGACTGGCTCCTAACCCAAGGAAGTC
>JBILXQ010000019.1:0-16900 GCA_044378375.1 Planctomycetota bacterium | reverse complement strand
CAAGGACAAGCAACCACACCCCTACAGCGCGCACCGGTAGCATCGGTGCCAATGTAGCATCGCCGGGCTTGACGAGTAGACTGACACAGTTGAAGCCGCATCCCCCGTCGGGCATTGCCCCCTTTCACAGCCGCTCGCCTAGCCCGCGGTGTGCGGCCTGTGCGTTGCCTGTGGTGACGTGCATGTGTGCCGACGTCCAACCCATGGCCACACGCACCAAAGTCGTGGTGTACGTCCATCGCCGCGAAGTGCACAAGACCACGGGTACGGCGCGCTTGGTGCCGTTGACTTTGTCGAACAGCGAATTGCGTACTGTGGGACTGCCGGAAGATCGTGTGCAGTACGACGGACTTGAGAGCGAAGAGCGCTTGGTCTTGTTGTTGTCGCCCACCGCCCATTCGGTAGAACTCACACAGGAGTTGGTAGGCGAACGACTCGTGACCTTGGTCGTGCCGGATGGCAATTGGCGACAGACGCGACGCATGGCCACCAACGAACCGCAACTGGCCCGCTTGCAAGCTGTGCATTTGCCTTTGGGGCCTGCACGCCGCTTCGAGCTGCGCAAACACCCGGAGGCACAGCGCCTCTCGACTTTTGAAGCGATTGCTCGAGCGCTAGGCGTGCTGGAGGGATCGGCGGTGCAACAAGCGTTGGAGCAGGCGCTCGCACTCAAGGTTGAACGCACCTTGGCTACGCGAGGTCGCCCACATGAGTGATGCCTACTATCGCCTCGTACTGATGGTGGGCGTGCTCGCAGTCCTGATTTGGTCCGCGATCGGGCCGCATGACCGCGTGACATGGTGGCTGGAAACAGCACCGGTGTGGGCGGGACTTGCCGTCTTGATTCTCACGCACCAGCGCTTTCCGCTGACGCGCCTCGCATACACATTGATCGCTGTGCACATGCTCATTCTGTGTGTAGGCGGCCACTACACCTACGCACTCGTACCAGCTGGCGAGTGGGTGCGCGACATGGTGGACGGCACGCGCAACAACTACGACAAGCTTGGACACTTCTGGCAAGGCTTCTGCCCCGCGATCGTGGCGCGTGAGTTGATCGTGCGCACCTCACCTCTACGCAGCGGAGGCTGGCTGTACTTCTTGGTGTTGTGCTTCGCCTTGGCACTGAGCGCCGTGTACGAGCTCATCGAGTGGGCTGTCGCGTTGTTGTCCGAAGAAGCAGCAGATGCCTTTCTTGGGACTCAGGGCTACATCTGGGACACGCAAAGTGACATGTGGTGGTGCGGCGTAGGCGCGCTCACAGCTCTGACTTCCCTCAGCCGAGTTCATGATCGCCAAGTGCGGAATCTCGTGTAGTTGGTGTGTGCGATCTGCCTTTCGGCTTGTAGACGCGCTGGATCTGTAGGTCCACAACGGCCAGGGGGCCGATCCATAGCGCAAAGCCACTACTGCCCCTATGATCCTGAGAGCGGTACACGCAATGCTCGCCCAGTGGATCCTCTTGGTGATGATGCTGCCCGGATGGCTAGTGCCATCGGGTGTGGCGTTGTCCTGGTGTGGATGTGCGCTGCGCGCGGATGTAGACACTAGCGCCGCCTGTTGCAGCGTCGTGGAAGAGGTGCCGTCGTGCTGCGAGCCTGCGGCTGGCACGAGCGAGCCGACCACGAAAGACTGCTGCTGCTCCGTTGAGGCGCCAGAGCATGATGATGGCTTGGCACCGGCCACTACCTATGTGCCGGCCTTGCCGCAGCTGGCCCTCCAACCTGCTGTGTTGGTGCCTTCACATCCGTACCTGTCCAGTCTACTTGACAGGCGTGGGCCACACGACCGTCCACGAGGACCGAGCCTAGGCTCGCTGTTCGTTCCTTTGCGATTGTGATGTGACGGCCGTGACCATCGTTCCCGCGCTTGGCGGACGATGGATTTGATTGTGTGTTCCCGTCTCTTGCTCTATGCGGCGTAGCGCCGCGAGGTGGCTCTTATGCACTCGTTCTTGCTCGCACTCTCGTTGCTGTTGGCACAGGCTCCTGCACCGGCACAGGCTCCCGAAGTAACGGTTCCCACCTGGCCCAATCCCACTTGCCCCGTCATGGGCAAGCCCATCTCCACACGTCTCTACACCGACACCAAGTACGGACGCATCTACATCTGCTGCAAGACGTGCGTGAAGGACATCCAAGAGGATGTAGAGACCAACTACAAAGCCTCGTACCCCACGACTGTGAAGGTCGAGAACACGGTGTGCCCCGTCACGGGCACTGCTCTACCCAAACTTGCCGAAGGCCAAAAGCCCGTGCTGGTCGTGCTGCAAGGCCGCGAGTTCCGCGTAGCCGACGCCAAGGCCGCCACACTAGCCAGCGAGGACGCGCAAGCCACCTTGGCCAAGCTGTCGGATCCGAAGCTCATCGATGTAGCCAATGCAACCTGCCCAGTCTCCGGCGGTGCTGTAGCGAAGAACATCTTCGTGGTGCATGACGGTCGCATCGTGCGCTTGTCGTCCATCAAGATGATCGAGGACTACAAGAAGGACGCGGCCAAGTACTTGACCAAGGCGCTCGAACTGCGCGCCAAACAAGATGCGCAACTGCAGCCCAAGAAGGCAGCACAGTGATGCGCACGCTCGGCGTACTGCTGTGCCTGTGCCTCAGCGCATGCAGGACCGCGGCTCCGCTGCCGGAACCGCCCCGCACGCATCCTGCATCTCCACAAGCTGACGAAGCACCGGTGCCTGAGCTGCAAGCGCGCACACTGCCTCACGCTCGCACAGGAGGCTCCTGATGCGCTGGGGTTCGTTGCTTGCGCTCGTGTGTAGTGCCTGTGCCGGTACCGCGTGTGTGAGTGCTGCCGATGAGCACGCCGCAGCACGCGAGCGCGTCGATGCACACCTGCAGGAGCGTTTGGGAGCCACTCCCCGCACCACCACATCCGAGGCCGAGGTCCAAGAGCGTGTACAGCAACTGCTGCACGATGGCTTGAGCGAAGCGGAGGCCGCACAACTGGCGCTCAGCGTGCAACGCTCTGTGCAAGCGCGCCTCGCGAGTTTGGGCGCGGGTGCGGCTGAGTTCGCGCAAGCCATGCTGTGGGCCAACCCGGTGCTGGGCGGTGACTTGGTGTGGATGGACGGGGGCACTGAGGTGGAGCTCTCGCTCGCGCAGCCTCTGGCGGACATCTTGCTGGCACCCTTGCGGCGCGCGAAGGGCGGCGCGGAGTTGCGCGCGTTGGAAGCCGAGGTTACGGCTTCGATCGTGGATGCCGTGTTCCATGCGCGGCGCGCCCATGTGGCTGCACGCTTGGCGCAGCAAGAGCTGGACTTGATCACCGCGCAGCTAGGCACGGCTCGTGCGGCCGAGAGCTTGATGCAAGACCTTGCTGAGGCTGGCAACATCACGCCGGTGGAGCTTGCCCATGCGCGCGCAGAAGCGGAGCGGTGGGAACAAACGCGCGCCGAAGCCGAGCGCGACTGGTGGGCGGCGCGTGAGGTGCTGAACCGCGCGACAGGTTTGTGGGGTGTGCACACGCAGTGGGTGCTCGCGGTGGAGACTCCGCGCGATCCACTCGCTGATGAGCCCAACGCCACTGTGGATCTGACCGGCGTCGAAGCCCGTGTCGTGCAAGCCTCTCTCGAACTAGCCGCGGCACGCGCCCGCATGGAAGCTCAAGCGCACAGCGCTGGCATCCAAGAGTGGTCCACCATTCTTCCAGATGCGCAACTGGGCCTCGCTGCCAAGAAAGATGCCGACGATGCGTCGTGGGGCCTCGGCCCCGCCGGCGCCGTAGCCTTGCCTTTGTTGGACGCAGGCAGCACGGCGAACTATGCAGCGCAAGCGCGCTTGCGTGCGCTCGCCGAACAGTACTGGTCCTTGGCGGTCGACCTGCGTTCGGCTGCGCGCACTGCACGCGAGCGTCTGCGTGGCTACAGCTACGCGGCCCGTCATGCGCGCACGGTGTTGGTCCCTGCGGAGCGCAGCGTAGTCGAAGAGACCCTGCGCAACTTCAACGCCATGCAGATCGGCGCCTTTGATGTGTTGGTGGCGCGACGCAACGAACTGGCGGCCGAACGCCGCGCGGTGCAGCTAGAAGCTGCCGCACACCAAGCACGACTCGACCTCGATGAGTTGCTCGCTGGTCACTGGTCACGCTCACGCACCGAACTCAGCAACAAGGAGCCCTCCGATGAGCACCACCCGTAGAGAGATGTTGCGCAACGCCTTAGTTGCCGCTGCAGCCGCTCCAGCGTTGCGCGTGTACGCACAGACACCTGCACAACCTCCTCCTGCGCACGCCGCACCCACGCCTCGTGCGGAGTCAGAGCTGGGCTACCGCCCCGTCATCACACCGAACAACAGCGCGCTGGCTTGGCACATGGTCGACGGCGTGAAGGTGTTCCACCTCATCGCCGAAGAGGTTGAGCACGAGTTTGCCCGCGGCCTGACAGCGCGTTGCTGGGGATACAACGGGCGAGTCCACGGCCCCACGATCGAGTGCGTGGAAGGCGACACCGTGCGCATCTATGTCACCAACAAACTTCCTGCCGCCACGAGCGTGCACTGGCATGGTCTCTATGTGCCGAGCGGCATGGATGGTGTTAGCGGCTTGCACCAACGCGCGATCGAACCAGGTGAGACCTTCCGCTATGAGTTCACGCTGCGCCAACACGGCACCTACATGTATCACTCGCATCACGACGAGATGACGCAGCAAGCGCTCGGCTTGATGGGCCTTTTCATCGTGCACCCGCGCGTCGACCCGCAACCTGTAGATCGCGACTACGCGATCCTGCTATCGGAGTGGAAGATCGAGCCCGGGGCGAGGCGGCCTGATCCGAACGAGATGGTCGACTTCAATGTGCTGACGATGAACGCGAAGATTCATCCCAGCACCCAGAACTTGGTGGCCAAGCTAGGCGAGCGCGTGCGCATTCGTCTCGCCAACTTGTCCGCCATGAGCCACCACCCGATCCACCTGCATGGACACTCCTTCCATGTCGTGGCGACCGATGGCGGCGCGCTGCCGGCGACCAATGGTTGGAAGGAGACAAGTATTCTTGTCCCCACTGGCTCGACACGCACCATTGAGTTCGTGGCCGACAACCCTGGCGATTGGCCGCTGCACTGCCACATGACGCACCATGTCATGACCCAGATGGGGCACGGCTTGCCGAACACGACGGGTGTGGACCTGGCCAAGATTGATGAAGCGCTGTACGAGCATGTACCGTCCTACAGCGCGATGGAGGAAGAGATGGTGGCGGGCGGCGATCACGCGTCGCTGACGCCGCCGAACAGCCTGCCCATGATCGGCAGTCGTGGCCCGCACGGGATCGTGACCATGTCGGGCATGTACACGGTGCTGAAGGTGCGCGCGACTTTGGAAGAGGGCGTGGAGCCGGGGTGGTACGAGGCCCCGCCGGAGACCATCGCCAGAGCGGCGACCGAGGAAGAGCTACGGCGGGACGGGATCGAGCTGCAGCGGTAGCCTGCCGGGGGTAGAAGCGGGGAAAAGATTATACTTGTGCGTATTATACGCCGAAGTATAATGCAGTCCATGTTCCTCGCCCGCACCCGCGAACTCGCGTTCTTAGACGAGCTGTACCAATCTGGCCGCCCCGAGTTCTTTGTCCTCCACGGCCGCCGCCGGGTGGGCAAAACCGAGCTCTTGCAGCAGTTCTGCCAGTCCCGGCGCGCTGTCTACTTCCTAGCTGCCCAGGTGCGCGAAAAGGACAACCTGCGCGCCCTGCGCGATGCCTTGGCGGAGGGCCTCAACGATCCCTCGATCGCCTCCGTCGAATTCCCCAGTTGGGGGGCCGCCTTGACCTTCGCGGCGGATCGCGCCAAGGACAAGCGCTTGGTGCTCGTGCTCGATGAATTCCCCTATTTGTGCGAAGCCACCAAGGGACTGACCTCCATCGTGCAGCGCTTCTGGGACACGCAAGGCAAGAAGTCACAGCTGATGATCGTGCTGTGCGGCTCGCAAGTGTCGTTCATGGAGAAGGAAGTCCTCGCTGAGCGCTCGCCACTCTTTGGACGACGTACCGCGCAACAGCGGCTCGAGCCGCTGGCCCCCAACGAGGCCATCCAGTTCTTCCCCAGTTGGGATCTCAACGAGCGCGTGCATGCGTACGCGATCCTCGGAGGGATGCCGGCGTACTTGCAGCGCTTCGATGAAGGTCTGTCGCTCGAAGCCAATGTGATGAAGGAGTGCCTGCGCCCCGAGGGCTATCTCTACGACGAGGTCAACTTCTTGCTGCGCTGCGAGCTCCAGAATCCCGCGACCTATGCGTCGCTGCTGGCTGCGGTGGCGCGTGGCAAAGAGAAGGTCGGTGACATTGCCCTCGAAGCGGGCGTCGACACGACCACGGCCAACAAGTACTTGACCACCCTGCGTGAGATGGGCTTGGTCGAGCGTGAAGTTCCCGTGACAGACACGGATCCGTTGCGTTCGCGGCGCGGTGTGTACCGCGTGGCGGACCGGTTCCTTGCCTTTCACTTCCGCCACATCCAGCCGCATGCAGCGCAACTCCAAGCAGGCCGCGGCGCCAAGGTATGGGCCGAGTCGGTGCAGCCTGACTTGTCGCGTTTATTTGACGAAGCGCGCGTGGACTTCATCGTGCATCACTTGAAGCACACAGCGGCGGATGTGCTCGATGTCGAGCTGCACGAAGTCGGCCGCCACCACGGGCGCTACATCCGCGCCTGCGCGCGCGCGGCCGATGGTTCGGGCGTGGCTGCGATTGTGATCCCGCCCCGCTTTCAAGACGCGCAAGGCTTGGCCGACGAAGTCGCGCAACTTGCACGACACTTCGAGGGCCCGCTGACGCGCTTGGTGTACGGCTTCAATGGCCTCACGACCTCGCCGCTGGGCTTCGAGCAAGTCCCGGAGGGACAACTGCTGTGAGCGGGCTCGACGAACGCTTTCACGAGTACTTCGCCGCGCTGGACCGCAGCGGCCAAGTGGACCGCTGCTACCTGTGCCGGCGCACAAGCGCAGATGTGAAGCTCTTCCTCGGCTTCAGCGAAGACGGCGTGCCCGCACGCGCCGCCGAGTACGGCATCGAAGATGTGACCTTGGCCGAAGGCGACATCATGAGCTACCGCGGGATCCGACCGGTGTGCGCCGTGTGCCAGTTGAATGTCGACACGATCACGGCTCTGGGCGAACACGAGGTGCTCACGCGGTTGTTGTTGGAGATGGAACGCGAGCGGGATGAGTTGTGGCCGCGTGGTTGAGGCGCTCACAAACGTCGTGCACCAATGCGCGCATAGCAACGCGTGGCACCATCGACATCCCTGCGGGCTGAGACCAACGCCCGATCGTTGGCATAGGTCGACACCGCGGGCACGGTGACATACACATGCACGACTTCGGACTGACCGGGCGCTAGCACCGCCGTCTGGCTGGTCGACAACGCCAGCGGCCACAGCGCGTTTTCGACTGCAAGCGTCCAGCTCGAGGCCACAGGACCGTCGTTGGTGACCGTGAAGGAATAGTCGAGCACTTGACCCGTCAAGCCCGCTTGACGCGCGGCTGAAGGGGTGAAGCGCGCACGTGCTTCGCGCACGACTGCCGTGGTCGCATCGAGCGTGCTTTGCGGACCCCACACGGCATTCCAATGTGCTTGCACACCGCGCAAATGCAGCAAGAAGAAGGCGGTCAAGTGCCGGCGCACAATCGCCAACTGTTCCGCGCGCGGCAACGCGCCAGAGTCACACCCCAGCCCTCCTGCGGGTGCAGTGTCCACAAACCCGCAGTGCCATCCGTTCAAGATGGATAGCAACTGACGCGGTGCAGGCGTCGCGTTGTACATCAACTGGCCGTTGCTGGCCGTGGGCACGATCGAGTCCTGCGTTCCGCAGATCAAGCGGGTCGGCACACGCACATTGGCCATCGCGCTGATCGAGGAAGGATTGGTGTCCGCCGGAGCCAACGGTGCGAGCGCTTGGATGCGTGCGTCCGCTGCCGCCGCCAAGATGGCGGCACCGCCACCCATGGAGTGCCCGAACGCACCTAGGCGCGCGACATCCACCATCCCAAAGTACGGCGACTGCGGATTGGTGTGCTGCTGTTCCAGCCAAGTCAGGCAGAAGCGCAAGTCCTGCGCGAAGGCCGCATGGCTCGGCAAGAACCCGGTCTGCGTCGTGCTCGCAAGTACGAAGTGGCCCCAGCTCGCCATGTGACGCAGCGTGCTCGCGTACAGATTGGGCTGTGTCAAAAATCCATGACCAAAGGTCAGGCCCGGGTACGGCGCGGCCGTGATGTCGAGCGGGGTGTTCGGGCCGGCTTGCGTGGCGGGGTAGTAGAAGAGCGCGTTGAAGCTGGTGCCATCGGTGCGCACGACGGAGACGGTGCGCTCGCCGACTGCGTGAGGACCGGGGGCGGAGAGGTCCTGGGCGTGGATGGGGAGAGCGAGGAAGGAGAGGAGAGTGAGGAGGGAGGCGAGGATCAGGCGCATGGGGGAATCGTATCCCCATCGATACTGGCGTAGGCGGTTGTGCACGAAATGGCCGCGGCCATGTACCGCCTGTGTCAAAAGAACCTGATTCCTGTCCCACCGGCCACGGGGCAATCGTCTGGCTAGTTTAGACCCCACGTTGGCAGCAGCATGTGTCCTGAACCACACTCCTTGCCGACGGGCTGGCCGGGCCTGGGAGGCAAGAACGACCGATACGGCGCGCCTCGGTTCGAACATCCCCCACCTAGGGTTGGGGGCACATTTCCGGCTGTTTTGCCTAGCTCCAACCTGCGGCCACTGTCCAGGGCCCCTGACACGGGGTACCCCCTAATAAGTCGTGCACAATCATCAGGGCCAGTATCGGGGCTACTCGACGAGCTTCGCCGCCGCCACATGCCCCCGCCCCAACGCATGCTCCACCGCCCTCTTCCCACTGTCATCCCGCGCCGCCCCCGACGCCCCATACCTCAACAACAACCGCACCAAATCCGCCCGCCCCGCACTCGCCGCCCCCATCAAGGCCGTAAAGCCCCCCGCCTGGCGCGCATCGACCGTCGCCCCCGCCGACAACAGCAAGCGCACACATTCCTCATCGCCGCCGGCCACCGCCGAGTGCAGGGGCCGGACCTTCATCGGATTCTGCGCTTCGGTCTCGACCGCTGCGCCGCGCGATAGGAGGGCGCGGACGGAACCGCTGGAGCCGAAGAAGGCGGCGAGGTGCAGCGCGGTGAAGCCGTCGGGGCTTAGGGCGCGCACCAAGGCCGGTTGGGCGGCGAGGCGCGCCTCCAGGATCTTGGTTTGGTCGAGCGCGGCGCATTCGTAGACGTCAAGGGCACCGGCGCGCGCCTCCAGCAGGGCTTCCACGGCGGCAAACCGCCCGCCGTAGCGCGCTTGCAGCAGAGCGCTGACCCCGCGCTCGTCGCAGGCGTGGGCCAGGGCGGGTTCGCGTGCCAAGACTTCGCGCAGTTCGGCACCCGCGCCCTCGCGAATGGCCCTCCAAAAGGCCGCGAGTCGCAGTTCCGCCAGTTCAGGGGACGGTTCGGGCTGCATCCCCGTAGTGTAAGGCGCGGCACGAGCCTGAACCTGCCGTAGGCGGTAGATTCTGGGGCCGAATGGCTTAGACTCTGGGATCCTTGAGGACCTGACGGAAAGCTAGACGACTCACCATGTACGACCCCGAACTTGTGCAACCGTTCCGCGACGAACTCACTTCCCTCGGCGTGAAGGAGCTCCTGACGCCCGCCCAGGTCGATCAGGCCGTCGCGCAGACGGGCACGACCTTGATCTTCGTCAACTCGGTGTGCGGTTGCGCCGCTGCTGGTGCGCGGCCGGCCCTGCGCTTGGCGTTGATGAACCAAAAGCGCCCCGCCAACATCTACACCGTGTTCGCCGGAATGGAGCGCGAAGCCACCGAGAAGGCGCGCGAGTACTTCAAGCCCTTCCGCCCCTCCTCGCCGCAGATCGCCCTGCTGAAGGACGGCAAGCTGGTGAAGATGGTTCAGCGCCAGGACATCGAAGGCCGCGACGCTGCCACGATCGCCAAGGACTTGGCTGCGGCGTTCGACACGCACTGCTGAGCGCGTGGAGCCGACCGAGCGGCTGGACCTGGCGCAGGAATTCCTGCGCGAAGCGGTCTTTGCATCGCGAGCCCGTCAGGCGGCGGGCAGCGAGCTGGCGCGTTTGGCCCGACCGCGCGTCAAGGGCTCGTGTGGCTTGGGCGAGGCGGCCGCCGTCGAGCTGGCCCTGACCCCACGAGCGGCCGAGCTGTATGAACGGCTGTGGCCCGCGGGTCATGCACACCTCAGTGAGCTACAAGCGGCCATGGAGGCATGGATCGTGGCCCAAGACGCGCTCGATCGCGATCGCAACCACTACTTGAAGGCCTTCCGCCATGCGCACGGCTTTGACCGGCGCGCCTGGGACAGCGCCCGCTTGGCCGAGTACGAGGCCGGACTCGCCGCCATCGCGCGCCGCGAGGATGACGCGCGCTTGACCGCCGCTCGCCAGCTTCTCGTCTAGCGCTGCAGGGCTAACGGTGCATGTTCCAGTGCAGCGACAAGGTCGCCTTGCACTGCGCACACTCGCTGCGGCCACGCGTGGCGATGCGCGGCGTGTGACACGCCGGGCAATGCAAGTGCACTGCGCCCGCGGGATCGTCCGGTTTGCTTGACGCGCTGTGCGCATCCGCAGGCACATCGATCTTGAGAAACAGGCCGCAATCCGTGCAGGGCCAGACTCCGTGGCCCCAATCGACCACTGTGCCGCAGCGCGGGCAACAGAAGCGCAAAGCCGGCACGGGTGTCGCGCCCATCTGCACATGCGTGGGCGCGCGGGCAAGAAACGGCACGCACGCCCATGCCGCAGCAACCGGCAAGGTCAGAGCCAAGGCGACCAAATCCATCCACGGATGCTGGTGTTGCGTGAGGATCGCAAACGAGCCAGCGCCCCCAGCCCACATGCCCAAGGGCACAAGGATCATGCGCAGACGCGTGCGGTTGTGCGGCAACGGCACCAGATTGAACGCGCAAGCGTGGGCCAGCCCTGTGGCGGCAGCCAAGATGCCCCAGCCGAGGCGCTCGACTACGGGCCTAGCCTCCAACCATGGGGCCGCGACAAAACAACCGACCGCACACCCAACGAGGATCAAGCCGATCCAGGCAAAGCGCGTCGAACGCGGTGCCGAGCGCGTGCGCAGGTATACCCACAGCAGCGCTGCGGCCACGGCGAGTCCGGCTGCCATCGTCATAGTTCGCATCATGCCTCGAAAGCGGACGCGGATCGAGTACACTCCGCGCGCCTCGAGGTCTGCGCGGGAATGGCGGAATTGGCAGACGCACGGGACTTAGGATCCCGCGGGGAAACCCTTGGGGGTTCGACCCCCCCTTCCCGCACCACCCTCGAATAGTTGTTGCTTGATGCCCAAGCGGTGGCCGTACCACTGCGCAAAGGTGCTCATCGTCTTGAGCGCGTAGACCGTCGAGTTCCACAGGCTGATGCTGGAGGCCTCATCAAAGTAGCGCACCGGCACGGGCACATCGCCGAGCTTGTACCCGTGGTGCACGCACTGCACGAGGAACTGGCTGTCGAAGACGAAGTTGTCGGAGTTGCGGCGGTACGGAATGCCCTCCAACACGGCGCGCGAGTAGGCGCGGAAGCCCGAGTGCCACTCACCGAGGTTCTGGCCGGAGAGCATGTTCTCCATGATGGTCAGGCCGCGATTGGCGAGGTACTTGGACTTGGGCATGCCGCCGGACAGGGCCTCATGGCGCGTGCGGATGCGGTTGCCTAACACCACATCGCAGATGCCGTGCCGGATGACCTCGACGGCCGTGGTGATCATGCGCGCGTCGTACTGGTAGTCGGCGTGGATCATGACCACATAGTCCGCGCCGCGGGCCAACGCCGCGTCGTAGCAGGTCTTCTGGTTCCCGCCGTAGCCCGTGTTCTTCTCGTGCCGGATCAGGGTCACGGGCAGACGCGCAGCGATCTCGCAGGTCGCGTCTTTCGAGCAGTCGTCAACGACGATGATCTCGTCGACATGCTCCTTGGGCACATCGCGCCAAGTGCGCTCCAGCGTGTTAGCCGCGTTGTACGCCGGCATCACCACGATCGTCTTCCAGGGACGGGTCATCAGGGTAGATGGTACCGCAGACGACGCAGGTACCCTAGGATCGAGGGTAATGCTACGTCCTGTGCACCTGTGGGCTGTGCTGTCCGTGCTGAGCGCGCTCTGGCTGCCGAGCTGCGGCGGCGATACGCGTGAGGCGCGCCGCGTCATCTTGATCACCTGCGACACGCTGCGTGCAGATCGCTTGGGCATGTACGGCTACCAGCGCGACACCAGCAAGGAACTGGACCGTCTGGCCGCGGAGGCCACGGTCTACGACTCGGCTTGGTGCACCGCGCCCGTGACCGTGCCGGCGTTGTCGTCCTTGCACTCGGGCTTGTTGCCACACGAGATTGGTGCGACCTACACCAATCGCAACCAGATGCCGAGTGAGGTCGTGACCATTGCCGAACGGGTCCGTCAAGCGGGCTTGACGACTGCGGCCTTTGTGTCGAACGGCGTGCTCAAGCGACCGCCGGCCGAGATGGGCGATGTGGGCTTGCAGCAGGGCTTCGAGCTGTACAACGACGACATGAAGAGCCGCGAGTTGCAGCGGCCCATCGTCGAGCGTGTGGCGCCCGATTGTGCCAACGCAGCCTTGGAGTGGCTGCAGGCGCGCAAGGCTGCGGGTGATGACGAGTTCTTCTTGTGGGTGCACTTTCAAGACCCGCATGGTCCGTACACACCGCCGCCGGAGATGGATGTGTACAAGGGCAAGCTCGATGGCGAGCGTTTGCCGGTCGCAGACAAGAGTGTGGGCGTGCGAAATGCGATCCCCGCGTACCAGTTCTTGCCCGAAGAGTCGATGGATGGTGTGCGCGATGGCGGCGCTGCGCGCTATGCCGATCTGTACGACGCGGAGATTCGGTACTTCGATCAGCATGCAGGCCGCGTGTTGCAGTGGTTGCGCGATCAAGGCTGGTACGAGGATGCGCTGATCATCTTCACTGCTGATCACGGCGAGTCCTTGGGTGAACGTGGCTGGTGGTTCTGTCATGGCGAGTCGGTGCATGCCGAGCAAACGCGTGTACCGCTGCTGGTGCGCGCACCGGGCGCAAGCGGCGCCAGCAAAGCGACGCGGGAAGCGCGCATGGTGTCGCACTTGGACCTCAAGCCGACGATTCTCGATGCACTGGGTGTAGAGACCGCAGCTGCGCGCGGTGTCTCGCTGTTGGCCGGGCGTCCGCCGGCAGAGCGCCCGCTGTCGGCCTACCTTGGCAATCCAAGCCAGAGCAAAGTGGCCTATGCCATCAGTGATGGTCGCTGGCGCCTCGTGCTCGACTCGCGTGATCCCATCTCGTTGCATGAGCTCGGCACAGATCCGTTGGAGCAAGTGAACCTTGCACCCGCCAATCCGGGTGTGGTCAAGCAGTTGCTGGCCTTGCATGAGGCTTGGTTCCAAGCCCAGTCCACCACCGGTGCCGCCAAAGAGCGACCAATGGATGCGGCCACGCAGCGAGCTCTAAGTGGTTTGGGATACACCGATGGCGATGGCCACTGATCACGAGCGGCGCTACCACAGCGGCTGGCTGTGGAGCTTGGTGCTGGTGTGCATCGCTACACTGCCGTTCCTTGTGCATGGTTGGTTCGAGGCGAATGACGAGACCAACGATGCGGCCATCTATGTGGCCTGCGCGCGCTCGATCCTGGCGGGCGACGGCTACAGCTACTTGGGCGTGCCCTTCACCATCCGGCCACCGGCCACGAGCTACTTGACGGCCGCCGTCATGGCATGGCGCGGCGAGAGCTGGCCTCTCGATGGTTGGTGGTGGATGAATCTGGTCACCAGCTGCATCGGCATCGCAGGCATCGTGTGGATGTACCTGCATGCACGCACACGTGTCCCGGTGTGGTTGGCGTGGTTGCTGGCCTTGGCTGTGTGGTTCAGCACTCCCTACCAAGAGCTGTGCAACCAAGTGATGTCGGATGTGCCCGGGGCCGCGTTGGTGTTGCTGTGCTTGGGCCTTGAGCGCTGGGCTCAGGCGCATGCCAGCACAACACAACGCGCCTGGTGGACCGGCGTAGTCGTGGGCGTGGCGATTGGTCTTTCGACCTACATGCGCAGCATCGCGATTCTGCTGGTGCCGGCCATCGTGGCGGCGCGCAGCTTTGCGCATTGGCGCAGCGGTCAAAAGAATTGGACAGCCTTCGTCGTCCGGCACTTGGTGCCTTTGGTCGCCGCCGCTTGGCTTGTGAAGCTGCCTTGGGACTTGTACGTAGGGGCCAATCCCCCGCCTATTCCGGTCGAGCAGAACTTCCTGCATAGCTACTCGGCGGCGATGTGGCATGTCGATGGTGGAGATCCTTCCTCGCCGTGGCGCAGCGTCGGCGACATCGTGGGACGCGTACCCGAACGCTGGACGCAGGTGTCCAGTTTGCTTGGCAGCGGCATGCTGACTTCGAAGGGCACGCTCAGCCAACAAGCTCTGGGCGCGCTGGTGCTAGCGTTGGTGGCTTGGATCGCGTGGCGCCGACGCGCCGCACCAGAGCTGTTCGCACTCGGTGCCACAGCGGTGATCCTGATCTACTTTGGCTTTCGCGACCGACTGCTGCTTCCCATCTGGCTGGTGGCTTTGCCCGCGGCCTTTGAGGGCTTGATCCTCTTGGTCGGACGCATCAGCGTCACCACCGCGCACGGTGTTGCTGCCTTGGTGCTTTTGGCTTGGAGCGCCAGCAGCATGGACCCGCGCGCGCATTGGAACCAAGCGCAAAGCCAGCACGAGTACTTCACGCGCTTGGCTGCGGACGCCAAGACGCTTCTGCCGGCAGAAGCGCGTGTGGCGGCTCCTATCGGTTGGCACACCTCGGTGTTCCTGCAGCAGCCGGTGTGGAGCCTCTTTTTCGCCGTACGGCGTGCAGGCAATGACTTCAGCGCAGCGGAGGGTGTCTTCGATCGCCAGCGCATCGACCATGTGCTGCTCTCGCCTCGGATTCCTGCGGACAAACCGTGGGCTGAGTGGCTGACGCAACGCTATGGCGCCCCTCGTGTGCAGGGTGAGGCCTATGTCTGGCAGGTACGCCCCAAGTCGTCCCCCATGAATGGTCGATAAGATCAAGCTCATGTCGCAACCTACGCTCAGCGTCGTGGTGCCCGTCTACAACAGCGAAGGTTCGCTGCGGGCACTTGTCGAACGCTTGGAGCCTGCGTTGCGTGCGCTGACGCAGGACTTTGAGCTGATCCTCGTCAACGATGGCTCTCGCGATGGCAGCTGGCGCGTGGTCGAACAGCTGTGCGCCCAACATGCATGGGTGCGTGGCTTCGACATGATGCGCAACTATGGCCAACACAACGCGCTCTTGTGCGGGCTGCGCGCTGCCAAGCATGAGCTGGTCATCACCATGGACGATGACTTGCAGCACCCGCCGGAAGAGTTGCACAAGTTGCTAGCGCGCTTGGATGACCATACGGATGTGGTCTACGGAACACCCAAGCACGAACAACACGGACTCTTGCGCGACTTGGCTTCGCAGATCACCAAGCTAGCTCTGCAAAAGTCGATGGGCGCCGAGACGGCGCGCAAAGTCAGCGCGCTGCGCGTGTTCCGCACGCGCTTGCGCGAGGCCTTCGACCAGTACCGCAATCCATATGTGTCGCTGGATGTGTTGTTGACATGGGCGACGACGCGCTTTGCTGCGGTTGAGGTGCGCCATGACCCGCGTACCATCGGGGCCTCCAACTACACCGTAAGCAAGCTGCTGACACATGCCATGAACATGGTGACCGGCTTCAGTACAGCACCGCTGCGCCTTGCAAGCTGGACCGGTTTTGCCTTCACGCTGCTGGGGCTGGGGATCTTGGTGTATGTCGTGTTGACCAAGGTCTTGTGGGGCAGCCCGGTGGAAGGCTTCACCTTCCTTGCGTCGATGATCGCCATCTTCTCGGGCGCGCAACTGTTCGCGCTCGGCATCTTTGGCGAGTACTTGGCGCGTGTGCACTTCCGCAGCATGGACCGCCCCACGTACGCAGTGCGCTGCGAACGATGAACGGGGTACGCGTACTCGACTGGGATAGTGCGTTCTTCGGACTGCGCATTGCGACGTTGGCCGCCGAGGTGCGCAGCGAAGATGATTTGCAGGCCGCATTGCAGTGGTGCCAAGCGGAGCGCGTCGCTTGCCTCTATGTCTTGAGCGAAGGCCACGAGTTGAACAAGCGTGCGTGGCTGGCGCGCCACGGGGCACTGGAAGTAGATGTACGCACGACTTTGAGCACCACAGTGACTGTGACGCCGGCTACAGCCAGCCAGCAAACAGCTGCGGTGCGTGTCGCACGCCCGGAAGACTTGCCTGCGCTCGAAGGGCTTGCGCGCACGGCCCACAGCGATTCGCGCTTCTGGAATGACCCGCACTTTGCGCGCGCACACTGTGCCGAGCTGTACGCCACGTGGATCCGCAAAGCAGTGCAGGGCCAGGCAGACGCCGTGTTCGTAGCCACGTCAGGCGCGCAGGCCGTCGGGTACATCTCCTGTCATGCGCGTGGCGCTGGTCCCGACGCCCACGCGGAGATCGGGTTGGTGGCCGTCGCGGAGGCCGCCCGCGGCCAAGGGCTGGGCGGCGCACTGGTGCGTGCTGCGTTGCTGTGGGCGCAGGCACGAGGCCTCACCCGCACCTCCGTCGTCACGCAAGGCCGCAATGCAGCGGCGCTGCGCCTGTATGCCGCCCACAGCTTTGTCGTCCAACGCCAGCAAGTGTGGCAACATCTTTGGCTGAGCCACGAGCCGCAGCAAAGCTAGCCATGGGCAAGTACAAGATCCCCTTCAACAAACCATCGTTTGCTGGCGAAGAGAATCGCTACATCGCCGACGCCATCGCACGCGGCCACATCTCGGGTGATGGGCACTACACCAAGCAATGCCACGCACTCCTAGAGAGCGAACTGGGTGTCA
>JBILXQ010000252.1:0-4632 GCA_044378375.1 Planctomycetota bacterium | reverse complement strand
GTGCGCCTCCGCACACTGCGCCCAGGTGTGGCGCGCCACCAAGTCACGCGCGTTGCTGGAGACCGGTGCGGACAAAGCCATCCCCATGGCGGTGGCCATAGCCCGCGGGTCGGCCAGAGTCGCTTCATCAAACCACGCTGCCTGTACCCCGAGAGCCTCGACCAAGACTTCGGACCGGCGGCACAGGACCGGTGTGCCAAGTGCTAGCCCTTCCAGCGGAGTGACCGGGGTGCCTGGGTCGGGCGGGAGGTACACCAGCAAGCCACTGTGGGCCACGAGCGCGGGTAGCTCGGCTTCGCGAGGTTCGGCGAGCACCAGCCACGCCGCCTGAGGGTCGAGGGCGCGCAAGGTTGCATCGGCCGAGCCTGGACGTCCTGCGCACACCAAGCGACCACCCCAGCCGTCCTTGCGCAGGCTGGCGGCTGCTTGCGCCAGCGCCTCCAGGCCTGTGCCCGTGTGGCGAACCCCCAGCACCAGCACATCCTTGCCACGCTGCACCCGCGGGGCCACACGGCTCCAGTGGTCGCAGCCCACAGGCACGACCTGCACGCGCTCCAGCGGCACCTGCAGGGCTGCGGCTACCCGTTCGCGCCACGCGGGGGCGAAGACCACGACGAGCCGCGAGCGCTGAGCAAGGCGCGTCCATTGCTGGCGGGCGAGTGGCGTGGAAGGGAGTTCCGCCACCGCCAGACTCGTGCACACACCCGGCTCGACACACAGGTCTACGCGCGCCGTGTGCCACCAGCCTTGGCCTACCAGCCGCGTCAGGCCGCCATCCCAGTAGCGCGACCACCCCCGGCTCAGCGGGCGTCGCACCCAACGCGTGGCGAGGTCTGCGCTCGGGCGAGGTTCGGCGGGCAGGTCCGCAGCAGGTCCTCGACCCCAATCGAGGCGCAACAGGTCCAACTTTGGATCCAGCTCTGGTTCACGCTCCGCCAAGGCGCGTGTCAGCTCACGCAGGTACCGCCCGGCTCCCGGAGCATGGGTGCGCGCCGCGTGCCAATCGAGCACCACGCGCACGCGGGTTCAGCTGCGGAATCCGCTGCGGCGGATCGGTTTGGCAGGTTGCGAAGGCGTTGTGCTGGTCCGCTTGGTGCTGGCCTTCATGGTCGTCTGACGGCGCATCTGCGGCGTCACAATCTCTTCCGAGACGAGCTGCGGCTCAAGCGGCTCACGCAAGGCCGGGTTCCGCTCGCGCTCCAACTGCGTCGGCGGCCGACCAAACAAGCCACCTTCCTCACGCAGCGAGGCATTGAAGTCGCGCCACAGCATGCGCAGGAACGGCACCCAAATCGGGGCCGAGACCAGCACGATCACATAGCGCAGGATTTCCTTCGTTGCGGGTTCCACTAGGATGGGATCGTACCGCAAGGACGCCAGAGTTGAGCACTACCCACCATCGGGAAGGTTTTTCCGGCTCTTGCCTGCGCAGCGCGCGCAGGGCGGGATAGAAGCATGGCTAAGCGCAAGCGTAGGCTCCGATCCAGTCGCACTCAGCCCGGGGAACCGCCGGGTACGCTGATTTCCAGACCCGAAATGGGGCGTAGCGAGCTGCACGCGATCCTCTACAGCCCTGACCGCGTGGTGGAGGAGCATGGCGTGACTCTCGAGCGCGTGGCACAGCTGCGCGCGATGCCGGGAGTGTTGTGGTTGGATGTGACGGGGCTCGGCGACGCGCGGTTGGTCGAGCAAGTCGGGCGCTGCTTTGGTTTGCACACACTGGCGCTGGAGGATGTGCTGCATGTGCACCAACGCGCCAAGGTCGAGGACTATGGCGACCATCACTTCCTCGTCGCGCGCGTCGTGAATCCGGGCGAGGTGCTCGACACCGAACAGCTGTCGTTGTTCTTTGCCGAGCGTTTCGTGTTGACCTTTCAAGAGCGTCCCGGTGATCCGTTTGATGCCGTGCGCGAGCGCATTCGCAACGCCAAAGGCCGTATCCGCACCGTAGGTGCTGACTACCTGGCGTATGCGTTGCTGGATGCAGCGTTGGATTGGTACTTCCCTCAGATTGAGCGCATCGGTTCGCGCTTGGATGCCATCGAAGAAGAGTTGTTGGAGCGTCCAACGCGCAAGCACATGCAAGAGTTGCACACCTTGCGGCGCGAGTTGCTGGTGTTGCGCCGGGCCGCATGGCCGTTGCGCGAAGCGGTGCAGACTTTGGTGCGCATCGGCGATCCGCGCGTTACGCGCGAAACACAGCCGTACCTTGGCGATGCGTTGGACCACACGGTGCAGGTGCTGGAGCTCGTCGAACATGAGCGCGAACTCGCGACAGGTTTGATGGAGTTGTACTTGTCCGCACAAGGACAGCGGTTGAACGAGGTCATCAAGGTCTTGACCATCATCTCGACGATCTTCATCCCGCTGACCTTCATCGTGGGTGTGTATGGGATGAACTTCGATCCAGAGGCTGGTCCCTGGTCGATGCCGGAACTGAAAAGCCCGTGGGGCTATGTCGCCTGCTTGAGCGTCATGGCTGCGATTGCGCTGGGTCTGTCTGTGTGGTTCCGCCGGCGCGGGTGGATCGGCGCGGAGCAGGACATGTGAGCGGGCGCAAGACCATCGATCGCTGGTTGTCGCGTATGGGAGTGTGCTCGCGCGAGTTGGCGCGCACGCTCATTGCAGCTCGTCGTGTGCGCGTCGATGGGCGCGTGGTCGATGATGCCGAGCAGTGGATCGACGAGGATGCGCGCGTCGAGGTAGACGGCGAAGTGGTGCAACGCGCGCCGCGTGTGGTCTTGATGCTGCACAAGCCCGTGGGCTGTGTCACGACGCGCAAAGATCCCGATGGACGGCCGACCGTGTACGAGCACCTGAGTGCTGCGCCAGCTTGGGTGTCCGCTGTTGGGCGCTTGGACTTGGACACCTCGGGCTTGTTGTTGTTCACGAACGACAACGACTTGGCGGATCTTTTGACAGATCCTGTGTCGCATGTGGCCAAGCGCTACCGTGTCGAGGCACGCCCACGTTTGACCGAAGAGCAACTGCGTCAACTTGCGGCAGGCCCACGCTTGTCCGATGGGCCTACGCGTGCGTGTGCGGTGCACAAGCTCGGCGACGCAGGGCCAATCACGCGCTTAGAGTTGACCATCACGGAAGGTCGTAACCGTCAAGTGCGGCGCATGATCGCGGCGGTGGGGGCCAAGGTGCAAAAGCTCAAGCGCGTGCAGTTGGGCCCTTTGGAGCTGGGCCCTTTGGAGCGTGGTGCATGGCGTGCACTTTTGGATGAGGAAGTGCGTGCCCTTGAGGACGCAGCACTCGCTGCTCGCCGTGCAGGCGGTCGTTAGTGCGCCGACAGAGGCGTGCGACGCAGCAACGCGCTATCGAAGATCTTGCGACCGAGCACATCGAAGGCGGCAACAGCGGTCGTGCGCCGTAGCTCGGTGGGCGCAGCGCGTTTGTGTAGCGCGTGCAGTTCGCACTCCGCTTGTTCGCCCGCAAGGCTGACTTGACAGACTTCGCGCACGAACCCCAAACGCGCTGCGAGCCGCGCCGAGCGCGTATTGGTTGCAGCCGTGCCAATCTCGAGTTGCTGTACATCCTCGACTTCGAAGGCAGCGGCGATCACAGCGCAGACAGCTTCCGTAGCGAGACCGCGGCCGCATGCGTCGGCACGCAACCAATAGCCCAACGAACGCGCCTCTAGGCTGGGTGCAGCCGCACGGAGGCTGGCGTGCAAGCCGACCATGCCAACGAAGCGTCCTCCTTCACGCATCGTCCACACATACTCAAGGCTCTGATCAAAGCGCGCACGCATGGTGCGCAACAGTTGCAGTCGCACATCGAACGCGAGTGGTTCCTCGCGTGCCCACGGCAAGTGCTCGGCTAGACGCACGCGTTCCGCGCACACGACGGCATGCATCTCGGACGCATCGGTCGGTGCAGCACACTCCAACTGGAGCCTTGTTGTGCACAAGCGATAGGCGGGGCCTTGCAGCATGGAAGGATCAGTTATGGAAGAGAGGCACAATCACGGCTGTCCAGCCAGCAGCCAGCAAGGCAGCCACCAAGTCGAGGCCAACGCCCACCAAGAACATGAGTCGCAGCGACACTAGGCCCGAGCCCACAACGATGGCGTTAGGCGCGGTGCCGGCCGGTAACGCGAAATCGCACGATGCGGCGATGGTGGCACCGTAGAGCACTGGCACGGCTGCACTCCCGCCTCCGAAGGCTTCCCACAGCACCGCGAGCATCACGCCACAAGTTGCCGTGTTGCTGGCGATCGCGGACAAGGCCACTGTGGCCAGAGTGGCGCCTACAAGTGCGAGCCACATCGGCGCCGAGCGCAGACCGCTCAGTAGGTGTGCTAGTTCCGTGCCGGCCTTGGAATCGACGATCAACACAGCCAAGCCAAAGCTGCCGCCCAACAACACCAAGGTATGCCACGGCACGCGCGCCACCGCGCGCCAAGGCAAGAGGGGACTAGGTGCGCGTTGCACCTTGAGCGCTACTGCAGCCAGCAAGGCAATCGCACCTTCCACATGCGCCGTGCGCACCCACGCGGCACCGTCGAGTTGGCGCACCCAACCGGTCAACGGTTGCGAAAGGACCCATCCCAACGCCGCACAAGCGAATACGATGGCGATGCGTCGTTCAGCCGGCGACATGCGGCCCAATGCCGCGAGTTCC
>JBILXQ010000251.1:0-4644 GCA_044378375.1 Planctomycetota bacterium | reverse complement strand
GCCGCGCATCTGGATGCGTGAGGTCCAACCAGCCGCAGTCTCATAGTCAAGGTCAATGCGCACGCCATCGAGTGCATTGTCGATCGCATCACAGTCCACGAGCGTGATGCGGAACTCTCCGATGCCTGCACCGAGCACCGGCGGCGCTGCAAGTTGCAAGTCCAGACCTTCTTGGCCATTGCGCGAGAAACGGCAGCCACGAATGTCGAGCGAGACCACTTCAGCAGCAGGTGCGTAGAGTTTGCCGAACGCGACACCTTCTGCACCACACGACTCAAAGTCGCTGTTATCGACCCACAGCTCAAAGGAACCATCCACGCTCAAGCCGTCAGCAGTTGCTCCCACTACGGTGCAGCCAGCGACAACAGCATCAGTCTTGCCTGCATCCGGCAAGGAGCGGAGGCGAATACCACGCACACATTGCGTCACCACTGTTGAGCGAACTTGAACTGGGTCTGTCGACGATTCGATACCAGAGGTCGTCGTAGGCAGGCCAAAGATGCGCATGCCATCCACAACGGCAGCTTCTGCTGACACTCCTGCACGCACGATGAGCACGGATGGATCGATGGTGCCTGCCACATCCACCGCTTGCAGACGCGACAGTTTGGTACGTGGATCGCGCGCAGCCAGCGTGAATGCCGTCGTGAAGCCACCCACCAAGTGCACACCAGTGTTGAGGATCTGCGCGTTGGCGCTCACGCTACCCTCGGACATCCAAATGGCCTGGCGTCCTGTGGTCAGCGTGGCTGCCAGTGCAGAAGGGAGAGCTTGGAACGCTGTTGCTGGCGTTAGACCGTCGCCACCTGCAGCGGCTTGGGGATTCAAGTACAGCGGCAGTCCTGTGCGCAACGACAGCACGGGTCCTAGAGGTTCCCAAGCAGTATTCGCCGTGTTGCGCGCTGCCAAGGCCACTTGGTAGGTCGTGTTGCTCGTCAGCCCCGCGATGTCAAGTGAACCCGACGCTTCAGTCACCTCCACCGCGGTGGCCGAGTAGATCGTGGCAGGGTCCGTGCCGTAGAAGACAGCCAAGCGTGCAGGTAGGTCAGCCGCCTGCGAGGGGACGCGCCACCAGACCTTCGCTGAGTTCGCGGCACCAACAGCCGAGACAAGGCCCGTAGTTGCGCGTGCGGCGACCTCACAGCTGTCTAGGATGCCGTCTTGATCCACATCGGCTGCGCCGGCAGCGATTTGAACGGCATCTTCCACTCCGTCGTAGTCACAGTCGAGTGTGGCTGTGGTTCCGCCGCCACCACCACCGCCGCCTCCTCCGCCGGAGCTGCCACCTCCACCGCCACAAGCGACAGGTACGGCCACAAGGAATGGAAGGAGTGCGATGCGGAAGGCGGTAGTCATGGTGTGTGGTGTGTGCGCAGAGCGCATTACTGTGCGTCGAGTACGAGAGTGAACGGAGTCGCGAGCGGATGACCGTCGCTGTTGTGCAGTGCGGCGTGGAGCTCCAGTCGGTCGCCATCCAACCATCCGCCGACAGGTGCGTGGGCAGTAATCGAGCCCAAATTTACGGTGAAGCCGAGTGTCAAAAGTCCTTGTCCCCGTCGCACGACCAGACCTTGCGCCAGCGTAGTGCGATCGGGTGCACCGCCCGCGAACTCCAGAACAATGTCTGCTGCCGGAGGGATGCTGCTTGAGATCGAGGGAGTAGCACTGGCCAAGTAGAACAGCGTGGGGGGTACCGGCTCATCACGGCCTGGCACGCCACCTTGCGGCGCACCGAATGGGCCACAGGCTTGAGCTTGGCTATCAGGGCCAGTCCACCCCGAGCCCTGCAGCTCGCCGGCAGGTGCAGCACGCCAGTCTTCCGTGACATTGCTGTCGGCCCAGAACCATGCGCGCACTGGCGTGCCTTGCGCCGCAGGTGCAGGAGCGAGGGCAAGCACAGGACCGGCTGCGGACACCACCAGCCGTGCTTCGCCATCGTCACCAACTTCCATGGTGCTGCCTACACCTGCATTGGTAGCTGCTTCTGTCTGCAAGGATGCAGCGTTGATGGAGATGACCGTGGCGTACTCCAATGGGGCATGGGCAAACCAAGCGGGTTCGTGGCCCGTAGCGCTAAGGCTCGCTACCGCGTTCACTCCTGACCATGGATTGCTCTGGCTATCGGCCGCACAGTTCAAGGCCACAGAGCGCGAGGTGTCGGCAACAAAGCCACCCTGCACATTGCCCGCGAATGCACAGTGCGATGCGACCACGGCTACATTGCCAAAGGTCGCGCGCGCGCCTGCGCCCAGATTGCCCCACAGCGCACTGGAAGAGAGGGTCGCAATGCCACTCCAGCTTTCGGATGTGACCAAGAAGCCATCGGTTCCATTCGCGCGGCAAGCCAACCGGTGGGCCAATGCACTGGAACTCGCATCCAAGTCAAAGTGCACGCCAGCTAGACCGTTTGTATGAGCCGAGAGTCCGCGCGCCACGATGCGCGCGCTCCACTCAGGAGCTGTTTCGTAGTCAAGGTCTACGCGCACACCGTCAAGTTGGTTGTCAAGGAAATCGGACTCTTCCAACTCCACTACAAAGCGACCGCCGGGTGCGACTGCACCAGTTGGTACGCCCAGTTGGATGTCGAGTCCTTCTTGGCCGTTGCGCGTAAAGCGGCAGCCGCGCACGCGCAACGCTACCGAGCGGGCCGAAGATGCATACAACTTGCCGATGGCCGCACCTTCTGCTCCGTTGTTGTCAAAATCACTGGCTTCCACCAGCAGATCGAACGAGCCATCCACAGACAGACCTTCGTTGACGGCATTCCGAGCTGAACAGCCCGTCACCACGATCTCGGTCTCATTGTCTGTGGGCAACGAGCGCAAGCGGAAGCCGCGCACACAGCCAGTAATGTGCACATCGCGTGCTTGGTACTGGTGGCCCGATGAGTCGAGGCCGACCGTTGTGCTGGCGAGGCCTTCCAACTCAAAGCCATCCAGCGTCGCAGGTACTCCCACTGCGCCAGGGCCAAGGACTACCAGCGCGGGATCGTTCGGAGTACCTGGGTCATCAATGGCTAGCAGTCGCGTGGGGTGCGCCTCCGTATCACGGTCGGCGAGTGAGAAGCTGGTGGTGAATCCTCCCACCATGTGCAGCCCCGTCACCAGCGGCAGTTGGGCCACTGGCTGGCTGCCTTCAGCCACCCAGATCACGCTCTTGCCCAGCACAGGCGCGAAGATCAGCGCCAAGGTGATGTCTTGGAACGGCGTTTCTGGTGTCAGGCCATCACCTGTTGCGAGTGTGGTCAGCGGATCGACATACAAGGGCTCGCCAGTATGGAACGCCAGTGTTGCTCCCAACTCGTTCCAAGTTGCGCCGCTGTCATTGCGCGCTGCTAGTCGTGCGTAGAGCAGACTGTCCGCTGGCAATCCACCGAAGCGTGCTTGGCCACTCGCTTCGTCCACTTCAAAGGGCTCGGCATTCTGTAGAGCATCTGGGTCTGTCGACACGAACACGCCGAGGCGCGCAGGCAGGAGTTCCTTGTCCTTAGGTACTCGCCATTGAACGGCGACACTGCCATTGCCGCCCGCCGCGGACACCAGACCCAGCGTTGCATGCGCACCAGGCAACGGATCCAGAGGTGGAGGCGGTACAGGGGCGTCAGGATCACTTGACAAGCGACCACAGCCCGTCGCGAGAGCGACGAGCAGTAGTGCGCGTACAAAAGGCTTGTTTTCGTGCGGTTTCACCGGCGTAGGACTGCTAATCAGGGTGCCCAAACGACTTGGACTGCGTTGCTGAGGTTGAACGTGCTAGCCGTGCAGTAGGGCACTGCGTTGCGGTACCAGACTTGGTAGACGCGCGATGCTCCCGCAGTAACTTGGCCCTTTTGCGAGAGGGGTTGATCTCCCACCCGGGGGTACTGGGATGCGTTGCCCGTATTGGTGCGTGCACCAAGGCGCACGACCGTTCCAGCTGCGCACAGCAGGCCGTCACCGAAAGCGCTGCCAGCACCGGAGGCGGAGACGAGAGTGCCTTGGAAGTACAACGCATTGCTGTTTGGCATCTGGCTACCAGAGAGGACGAAGCTGTCCGCACTCATGCGTGCATTGCCCGTGGCGCGCAAGCGCGCGCCCACGCCGAGGGAGCTCAGGCAGCCTTCCTGCGCGCCGACCTGACTGTCGTTGCTACATGGGCATGGTGTGAGGCTTCCATCGCCAAAGCACAGGTAACCTGCGCTGGTCGGCAGGACCGCATCGAGTGTGGTCGCGGTGGCTACCGTGACGCTCGGAATGCTCTGTGCCCCGAGGGTGGAGTCACTCGGTCCATAGAACAGGGCCGTGTATGTCCCGGCTGGCACTCGCACTTGGTACGCGCCCAGCGCATTCGTGCGGTCGCCATCAAGCGGGATGTCAAGTCCACTGGACGCAACAGCCAGGTCGATACCGGCGCCCGCAACAGCGGCACCATTGGCATCGCGCACGACGCCTGTGAGCGCCAGACCAGCCTCCAGCTGCACAGCCCCGAGGGTAGCTGTGGCAGCCACATTCATGGGCCCAATGCGCTTGCAGGCCATGCCGGTGGCAAAGACCGGCGTGATGTCGAAGTAGTAGCTACCCGTAGGAAGGACCACATCGACGAAGCCGGTAGAGATGGTGTCATCGTCCGGCGTGTAGATCGGCAGTATGGTTGCTGCATCGCGCA
>JBILXQ010000250.1:0-4649 GCA_044378375.1 Planctomycetota bacterium | reverse complement strand
CGGGCGCTATATGCCACGGCGATTGAGGCCGGCGCCAAGCGCGTGTGCGTGTGCGACACCTGTGGCCATGCGACGCCGAATGGCGTCAAGCGACTGGTGTCCTATGTCGCCGGCATCGCCAAGGAGCTGAACCCGGCGGTGGGCGTCGATTGGCACGGGCATCGCGACCGTGGCATGGGCTTGGTGAATGCGCTGGCGGCCTTGGAAGCGGGTGCGACGCGCGTGCACGCCACGGCGCTGGGCATCGGCGAACGCGCCGGCAACACCGAAATGGACCTGTTGCTGGTCAATTTGCGCCTGTTGGGCCTGATCAACAACGACCTGACGATGCTGGGTGACTACGTCAAACTCGCGGCCAAGGCCACGGGCGTGGAGATCACCCACAACTACCCGGTGTTTGGCAAGGATGCCTTCGAGACCGGGACAGGGGTGCACGCCTCGGCCGTTATCAAGGCCTTTAAGAAGGGCGATGTGTGGCTGGCGAACCGGGTGTACTCGGGGGTGCCGGCGGATTTGGTCGGCCTGGAGCAGGTGATCGGGGTCGGGCCGATGAGTGGGCGGTCGAATGTGACCTACTTCCTGGAGAAGCGCGGCGTGGAGCCGACCGACGAGCGCGTGGCGCGGGTGCTGGAGCGCGCCAAGGGCAGCAAGCGCTTGTTGACCGAAGACGAAGTGCTGGCGGCCGCGCGCGGTTAGGCGGCTAGGTCACTTCCAAGGCGGGGGTCGCCGGCAAATCCGAGCTCTTGGGCGCGAGGGCCGGGAAGCCGTGTTTGGCGACATAATTGTTGTTCCACGCACAGGTGTAGCACTTGTGGTAGAGGCCGCGCTGGCGGTCCTGGCACTGGCCGTTGTGCACCTTGTGGGCGAACAGCACCTGCGCGCCATCCGTACGGGTCGGGCACTGGCGTAAGCCGTCGCCACCTTTGTCGCTGAGGTCGTCCATCAGGTCTCCCCTCATTGTGGGGTCCAAGTCCACCCCTGTGCAAGGATCGTGCACGCTCTAACAGGAGGAAAACAGTGCTAGAGCGCGTGCCGGATGGTGCCGTAGGACATCTCGGCCAGGTCGAAGCCGCGGTGCGAATCGCGACCGAGTTCGACCGCCGCTTGGCCTTCGTATCCGATTGCCTGCAAAGTATTTAGGACCTTTTTTAGGGGCAGGACGCCGCCCCCTAAAGGCAGGTGCAAATGGTAGCCCGGCAGCGAGTCGTCGAGCTGCACATGGACCAAATACGGGGCGACCTCAAGGATCGTGCTTTCTACGGGCAGATCCTCGGTCACGATGCAATGACCGACATCCAAGGTCAGCCCTAGCGGACTCGGGGTCGAGCCCAAACGCTGGCGCAGCTCCAAGAAACCGGTGTACCGCTCGATCCACATCCCCGGTTCGGGTTCGAAGCCGATGCGCAGGCCGCGCTCGGCCGCGAGAGCCAGCACTTGGTGCATCCCTCCGACCAGCCGGTCCCATGCTGCCTCATCAGGCGGCCCGACCGGCTCATACAAATCCGCCACGCCGCCTTCGGGATTGGCCCCGGACCACAAGGACACCACCTGGGCGCCCAAGCCGACCGCCAAGTCGCAGCAGCGCCGGTAGTAATCGATGCGCCGCTCGCGATCACTCGCCGCCAACGACAGGAGGTTCGGGTAGTGCTTGCGGCGCGGGTCGAGGGCGTAGCGCGCGCCGGTTTCCACCACCAAGGTCAGGTCACGGTCCTGAGCAAAGGCGCGCAGCTCCGCGACCACACGCTGGTCCAGATGCAGAGGATCGAGCGGCCCCACATCGGGGGTCAACGCCACGCCGCGGTAGCCGATGTCAGCCAGGACCTGACACGCTTCGAGCGGGCGATGGTGCGCGAGACCGTTGGTGCAGTACGACAGGCGCACGGTTAGGTCGTCGGCTTGTCCGGCGCAGGCGTGACTGTAGGCGTGACTGTAGGCGTGACCAACATGCCGGGCGACGCCAACATGCCGGGCGACTGAGGCACACCCGCGGCGTCCTCACCCGGAATATCGCTGTTCAGCTCGGTAGCAGGCTCTGGTTCCTGCTCGAATTGCGCCGCGGGATCCAAGCCCTCACGGCGCGCTTTGTCGGCCAAACGCTGCTGGAAACGGCGCGAAGCTGTGCGGGCCAGCTCGGACGGCGCGACATCCGGCAGCACCTGCTTGATGTCGGCGATCTCCTTCTCGAGGCCGGTGTCCTTCCACGACTTGTCGAGCCCGTGGCGCAACTTGGCGATTTGCTTGCCGGTTTGCGCCGCTACTTCGGGCAAACGCTTGCCGAAGACCAAGAGGGCAGCCACTCCGACGATGAAGAGTTCGGAACCGCCGAGGCTTTCGAAGAGGGCCAGCACCATGGCAGGAGTCTAGCGCGCGGACGCGCAGGATGCTCAGTGGTATAGGCCCAACCAAGTATCCAGCAGGCCCAGACGTGAACGGCGCCACGACAAGCGCGGCAGGATGTTAATGCCGAATGAAGAGCCTTCGCCGGCCCGATACCCGATCTCAAATTCGGCCACGAAATCGTGGCCCATGCGACGCAGCACGAACTCGTTGCCGAGTCCGGCGTCTTCGAGCAACGAGATGGACTGTTGGAGTTGCATCTCCCACTTGGTGGTCCAACGCCAGCGCATCGCACCCGAGACGGCTTCAAAGAGCGGGTCTTGCGTCGCGTCCAAGCCTTGTGCGTACGAGAACTCGAAACCCAAGGAGGGCGTGGGCTCGAAGCCCAAAGCGGTGCGTGAGTACGGCACGGTGCCGTCGCGCAAGTCATAGCGCCCATCGTGCGAAACGCCGACAGGCACCTCACCAAACCAGGTGAGGTACTCGCCAAGCACCAACAACGGCAAGGTCTCTTCGCTTCCGCCTTGGTCGAGATCGATGCGGCGTTCGATGCGTGCGTCAGCATCAAAGCGCTCGCGCGACGCGGGAGACGACCAACGCGTGCGGACACCGGCGCGCGTCACTGTGCCGTTGAGCGGGAACTCGGTTGGATCAAAGTAGACCGGGTCGCTTTCGGTCGACGTGGTGCCGATGTCGGTGCTCCATCCAATGTTGGGCGTGATCGTGTGGATGGCGCCGCGCGGCGAACGCTTCCACAGCGTCGTCGACAGTTCCGCACCTGTGATCAACGCCGCGCGGGCAGGCGTTTCGTCTGGATCAATGCCGGAATCCCACGCTCGTGCGGACGCTTGCACGAACGGTGTGGCGCGCAGGCCATAGGCGCCCACAGAGAACGGGGCTTCGATGCGTTGGTCGGCAGCGATGCGCATCACTTCGCGCTCGCCCAAACCATCGGCATAGGGCTTGTAGCCTGCGTAGGTGGCGTACGCGGGATCGCCTTCCAAGCGACGCAAGTAGGCCGCGTCGACTGTGCCTACCCAGTAGAGGTCCTGACCAAAGAGCTGACCGATGCGATTGCGGCCTACATACGCGCCAACCGAGGGAAGCTCTTCGGTGTCGGTGCGGTCTTCGATCACGAACTTGGCCGAACCCGAGTAGTAGTTCGTGCCGCGCGACTTGCGCCAGTGGAGGTAGGTGTCCTTCTCTTCGTACGCGAGGTAGTCGTTCTCGAAGAACTCGGACTGCACGCCGGGGTCGCTTTGCAGCGAGCCAACGACATCGATCCACTGGTGAGTGTCGATGTCATAACGACCACGGGCATGCAGCCAGGTGCGCAACAAACCCCGATCGTCCTTGTCTACTTGCACGAGGCCGCGATCAGAGCCTCCATCGGGGATGACATCGACGCTCGTCAACATGCGGAACTTCTTGGCGACCTGCAGATCGAGTGCTGCGCCGAGCAGCACACCGCGCGAACCAAGCAGACCCACGTCGTAGTTCCAACTGCCCCTGATATCGGTGGAGGGCAAGCCAACCAAGTTCGAGAAGACCTTGCCGATGCCGAGTCCGAGGAAACCAAGATCGGCATTGATCGACGCGCGAATCGAGGCACCCAGTCGCGCGCTGTTGCCCAACACGAGACGATCGACCAGAGGATTGCCGCGCTCGTCCGTTTCAAACACGATCGCGGGCAACGGCAACTTGAAGCCGTTGGCAAAGCGAATCGAGTTGCTGCGCGCCGCCACGGAATAGGCCACGCGCTCATCTTTGGACTCGAGCTGCGGGTTCAAGCGCAGATCGCCGGTCTCGATCACATAGTGCGGATCGTCAAAACCACACGAGGTGAGCACCGCACTCGCAGCACGCAAGGCGGGTCCCTTGGGCGTGCTGGAAATACGCAGCCACTCGGCTTTGATGCGGACCTGTTGCGAGTTGTCGCGCACATTCAAGTCGAGCGCGATGTCGCCATCTTGAATCCAACCGTGCATTTCGACGAGGTCGATGTACACCGCCGAAGCGCGGCCATCGCGTTCGCCTTGATCGTAAAACTCGAGGTTGCCTTCGATGTAGACCTCGGACACCACGCCGGCCAGCGGGTGCCGGGCGAGATCAGCGAATGGACCAAAGGCCGCTCGTTGTTGCGTCGCTTCGGTAGCGCGCAAGAGCGGGTCCTTGTCGAAGCCCGCTTCGATCATGCGCAAGCCGCGTGTACGCCACTTTTGACGATCGATCCACAACAGGATCCAGTCAGCGCGCATCTGACGAGCACCACCGCGTGCGCGCGGGTTCTTCATCACGAGGATGGTGGCGTC
>JBILXQ010000018.1:0-17157 GCA_044378375.1 Planctomycetota bacterium | reverse complement strand
AGAACGAGCATTTGCCCCAATAGCAGCCGCGCGTAGGCGCATACAGCAGCGTGCGGCTTGGCGCGAGGTAACGATCCAGATCGAGATCCGAGTAGTCGGGGATCTCCGTGTTGCGCAGATCCAGTGTCTCACGCGGTCCGAGCACACACTCGCCTGTCGCTGGATCCAGCGTCAACAAGTTCGGCACTTGCTTCAGCAACTCGTGCTTCGCTTGTGTGTCCTCACACGCATGCCACTGCTCCAACAGCGGGAACAGCACCTCCAGCGTGCGTTCGCCCTCGTACATGCCGATGGCGTCCACCCACTCAAAGAACTTGCGCTTGCGCTCGGGGTCCAGGTGCGTCACGACTTGATGCACCGCCGGACCACCAAGAGCCAAGAACAGCTTGGGGTTGCGCGCGCGCAGCTTGCGCAGCAGGTACACCGCTTCGGGGATCTGCGAAGGGAAGACCACGCTCAAGCCGACGAAGTCACACTCGTCGACATCAAAGTCGGGCGGCGTGCCTTCGTCCCAGTCCCATTCGTCGCGCGGCAGCAACCAACGCTCGTACAGCGCTTCCAGCGGTGAGGCTTCCTCTGCGCAATAGCTCTCCAGCAGCTCAAAGCTCCACGGCAGCACATTGTGTGTCGCGGCGTTGAAGCTGAAGCGATACGGCCAATGCGCCGCCGAGAGTGCTTCGAAGTACAGGTCTGTCCTGCGACGCGCCAAGCTGTACTGGTCCGCATCGAAGAACAGCTCGCGCGTGGTGAACACTTCCGTGGGCGTGGGTTGCGCACCTAGGTAGTGCTCGATCTTCTCGCGCGCGGCCGCCAGCGCGCGATACTCACGCGCCTCATCGAACGACAAGAACGGCCGACGATTGAGGTCGATGAAGCGCGAACCCACCTTGCGCGCCACCATGTGCGCGGCTTGGTGCGACATCAGCCAGCGCGCCGCCTCCACATTGGCATCGAAGACCTTGGCGTCCAGGCCCTTCGCCCGCAGATGCCCCTTGAGAGTAGGCAGGCTCAGGTAGGGTTGCGTCGGGTCCGCGAACGGAGGGTGGATCAGCAAGCGGTCCATGCGAGGGCGGAGAGGATACTCGATGCCGCGTTCGAGCTCCCGCTCGTTATCCTCAAGTGGCATGAGTGCGACCAGTCCAGCAGCACAGCAACACCACGCACAGCGCGTGGCCTTGGTCACCGGGGCCGGCGGAGGCATCGGCCGTGCCATTGCCTTGGCCTTGGCGCGTGATGGTTTGCATGTGATTGCGCTTGGTCGGCGTCCCGACAAGCTGGCAGCGACGCGCTCCTTGGTGCAGGCCGCCGGCGGCGCGTGTGAGACGATCGTGGGGGATCTGCGCCATGCGGACTGGTACGCCGAGCTCCGCGCTCGCGCCGCGCGTGTGGATGTGGTGGTGCACAACGCGACGTCCTTCCCGGTGTACGGCAATCTGGAAGAGGTCCCCAGCGCCCAGTTCGATGAGGTGCATGAGACGGTGGTGCTCGGCCCGGCGCGCATCTGCGCTCACCTGCTGCCCTCCATGCGTACGGCTCGGTTCGGGCGCATCGTGTTCGTAGGTTCGATCGCTGGTACCAATGGCGCGCGGCGTCAAGCGGCCTACTCTTCTGCCAAGGCCGCTTTACATGGTCTGGTGCGCTCCCTGGCCTTGGAAACGGCGCGCGATGGCATCACCGTCAACCTCGTCGAGCCCGGCGTGGTCATGACTGAGCGCGTGCTGGAAGCGATCCCTGAAGCCACCCGTCAGGCATTGGTGGCCAACACGCCGATGGGGCGGCCGGGGCAGGCAGAAGAGATTGCGGAGGCCGTGGCCTTCTTAGCCTCCGACAAGGCCTCGTACATCACGGGCGCGACCCTGCCGGTGACCGGTGGGCTGGGGCTCGGTTTGTTCCCGCCGACCATGGGTTGAGGCGTTTGGGCGTCGGCGGACTTGACGATCTGCCTATAGACTTAGAGGCATGCTGTCACGCCTCCTGTACACCCTGATCAGCCGCGTTGTGGCTGTGGCCTGCGTGCTCACCGGTGTCGCGTCTGCCCAAGCGGCGGAAGTACGCGCCTGTTGGTTGACCCACTACAGCTATGTGGGCAAGACCGAGCCGCAGTTGCGTGCCATCGCCCAGAACATCAAGGCCGGCAACATGAACACGGTGTACGTGGCCATGTACTCGGGCCAGCAGACCATGTGGCCCAGCAAAGCCTATGCGGCTGCAGGCGGCACATGGGTGTCAAGTACAGTTGACTGGGCGCGTGACATGTGCCGCATCTTCCACGAGGAAGGTTTGCTGGTGGGCGCTTGGTTCGAGTACGGCATGGCGGTGGGCTATGCGACTCACCCGATTGCCGTCGCTCATCCCGATTGGCTGGCGCGCGATGCAGGCGGTGATGCGGTTACCGGAGAGAACGGCGGCTTTGTGTTCCTTTCGCCCGCATCGCAGCCCGCGATGGACATGCTCAACGGCATGGTCAAGGAGCTGGCCGAGAACTACGACTTCGACGAGATCCAAGTGGATCGCATTCGCTGGGGACGCAAGACGACGGGTCGCGAGTATGGCTACGAAGCACCGTGTGTCGCAGCCTACCAAGCGCAGTACGGCAGCAACCCGCCATCGAATGTGAACAACACGCAGTGGGTGAACTTCCGCGAAGCGCTGGTCAACTCGAACATGCAGCGCTTCTACAACACGGTGAAGGCCGCGAATCCGGCCATGCTCGTGTCCAGCGCGCCCACCGGCTCGTATGGCATCACACAGCACATGCAGCGCTGGTCCTCATGGCTGAATGGTGGGTACATCGACCTCATTATTCCGCAGATGTACCTAACGACCTTGTCGAGCTTCCAAACGGAGTTCAACACATGCCGCACGCAAGCCGGTACGCATGTGGCCAAGCTAGGTGTGGGCTATCGCGCCCAAGATGACAACGATTGGTCGTTGGTGCGCAGCCAATTGAATTACGCACGCGGCCAAGGTGTGCCGCATGCGGCTTTGTGGGTGTACCACCAGTACACAGCACAGATCGCCATCCAAGACGAGATCACCAACTTGCCGTTGGCAGGGAACCCGTGGAATGCTGCGGCGTACAATCCTTTTGACAACGATCGCGCAGTGCAACGCGTCGTTGACAATGGCGACGGAGCGACGGTGTATTCCGAAACGGGTACATGGTCTAGCTCGGCGCAAAGTGACTATTTCCGCTGGAATTCTCGCGTTTCCTCTGGGTCTGGGCCTGCACAAGCTTTCTGGGCGTCGGCCGTACCTCGCTCTGGGTCCTACGATGTCTACGCGTGGTGGACGGCCTCGTCGAACCGCATGGCAGCAGCTCCCTATCGTGTCCATCATGACGGTGGCTCGACCGTCGTAACGGCTGACCAGCGCACGAATGGTGGGCGCTGGAACCTCCTTGGTCGGTTCAACTTCCGCGAAGGCGGCAACGCAGTGCGCATCGAACTCGCGAATGATGGCGCGCTCGCCACCGAGTTCGTCTCTGCTGATGCCATCAAGCTGGTGTACGCCACCGCCGGCGAGAATGAATGCGTCGGTGCTGTCAATTCTACTGGACGCGGAGCGTTGGCTGGCTTTGCCGGTAGCACCAGCCTCGCCGCCAATGACTTGCGCTTGACGGCGACAGGCTTGCCGCCCAACGGCGTGGGTCTCTTCTTCTACGGCACGACCGCAACGCAGACCGCGTTTGGCGATGGCTTCCGGTGCGTGGGTGGCAGCATCTCGCGCTTGGGTCCGCCCCAGAACGCCAACGCGCAAGGTGCGGTGGTGCGCGTGGTGAACTACAACGCGGCGCCAGCCAATGCAGGAGCAGGCTTGATCACGGCGGGCTCGACGCGCCGCTTCCAGTACTGGTATCGCAACATCGGCGGCCCCGGCGGTACCGGCTTCAACTTGAGCGATGCGCTCGTGCTGGACTTCAAGCCGTAGCGACCGGTGTCACGGTCGCGCCGCAACTCTCCAGCAAGGCTTGGACTGAGGCGGCTGCGGCTTGTGTTTGGCCAGGCAGGGCACGCGTGCCCCAGATCACGACCAGCACGTGGCATGTTTCGCCATTGGTC
Organism: Planctomycetota bacterium; assembly: GCA_044378375.1. Classification (GTDB taxonomy): domain Bacteria; phylum Planctomycetota; class UBA1135; order UBA1135; genus SXXH01. The sequence goes on along the minus strand of JBILXQ010000018.1, from coordinate 13,096 downwards.
TTGGTGCGTTGCGCATCCTTGACAGCGTTGGCGCACGGACCCTCCTCATCGTGCAGGCACAACAATCCACCTAGGTCGATGGTCTGCCCCGAGGCGTTGAAGACATAGCTGGCCCCTTCAGCAGCCAGTCCGAGCTGACAGGTGCCCTTGACACGGTCCAGGTCGACCACGCTGATGGGCAAGCCTGTCCGCAGCGAGACCGCATTGCCCGCATCTACCGCCGGATTGATGCGCGGCAAGGTCCCCTCGGCAGCGACCCCCAGCAGGTACTCGCTCGACGGTTTGCCCCGTCCCGTAGGCTTGTAGCCGCCATGACGCAGGAGATCGCGTACCGCCTTGCGGGTGGCCTCGTCGATGCTGACAAGTTTGCTGGACTCCGTAGACAGGGCCGCTGCAAGTGCTTCTGAGGCCGTAACCTGCATCAACGGGAGGGGGAACGAGGCCTGCAAACAAGCCGGTTCGAACAAGGGGTGAGGCTGCGTGAGGACGCGTTGCATGATCGCAGTCTAGCCGTTCGGGAACAAAGTTCCGGACACAGAGGACACGCAGCAAAAGATCCAGCATCTCCCGCCAAGTGCCGTAGCGAGAATCTGCAGTCAGGGGTAGCCTTCTATGTACAGGCTGTGACCACTTCACAGCCCACCCCCTCCTAGCACGACACCTACGATGAAGTCCTTGACCATCCTTGCCGCAGCGGCCATCACCGCAGGCGCGCAGGCCCAATCCACAATCACCATGGTTCCGTTTGGCATCGAGGCCAACCTCGATGTGGCTTGCGCCCAAGCGGGCACGCCGGAGTACATCGGCAACAACCCCGCCGCCGTTGCTTTCGACGGCACGGATGCGTGGATCGCAGGTCTCAACAACAGCGGCGCCAGCCAAGTCGTCGGCATCGTGAAGGTGACGAACGCGGCCACGGGTGCCTTGTTCGGCAGCGCCTTCGCGCCGGTGACCTGCCCCGCCTCCCGCGGCTACACGGGACTCGACATCGCCAACGGCACTCTGGTTGCTTCTTGCGATACCGGTGGTCTCGACGCGCGTGGCATCGCCGCCTACAACCCGACCCTCGGAACATTGGCGTGGTCGGTGACCGCGCGTGGTTCTTCTGGCATCGCCTTTGACCCCGACTATGTGGCTGCTCCGGGTGGTGGTAGCGGCGCTGGTTGGATGACCTTCAACAGCGGACGCCGTTCGCTCAACGATCTGCTGACGGGTGCTGCTCTGTTTGACACCACCAACGGCATGATCGTCGATCCGGGTCTGGGAACTTTGTGGCGTGACACGGACTTTGATCCGGCTACGGGCGACATCTACCTCCGTGTGAACAACGCGGTGGCGAAGGGCACGCGCTCGGGCTCCAACTCGGTCTCGGGTGCGATCCAAATCGCCTTCGGTGCGCCGGCAGCCTTCGTGGCGGGACAGAACCTCGCCTTCGTGAACGCGCCGTTCGGGAACTTCGTGATGTGGAACGATCGTTCCGTCACCAACCTCGGCCAGCAGCTCACCACGGTGGTTCGTGCTACAGACTTGAATGGCAACGCGATCACTCTGGATTGGGGCACCTTTGCTCCGTTGACCGGCGCGGGCTGGTACGACTTCAGCTACCACGCGGCCAGCAATGTGCTGTGTGTGAGCGACTTCTCGAACCGTCGCTTGTACTTCTTCCAGCCGACCGTGACGACCACGGGTTCGGCCTACTGCTTCGGTGATGGCACGGCTTCGGCCTGCCCGTGCGGCAATGCCGGCATCGCTGGCAATGGCTGTGCTAGCTCGATCAACACCAGCGGTGCCAATCTGAATGCTTCGGGTCTGGCGAGCCTCGCCGCAGACGCAGTGGTCCTCGCGGCCACCGGCATGCCGAACAGCAACGCGCTGTACTTCCAAGGCACCGCGCGTCAGAACGGTGGCCTCGGTGCGCCGTTCGGTGACGGCCTGCGTTGCGCTGGTGGCACGATTGTGCGCCTCGGCACGAAGACCAACGTGGCCGGCGCCTCGCAGTTCCCCGCCGCGGGTGACCTGAGCGTGTCGCAGAAGGGTTTCGTGACCTTGCCGAGCATCCGCACCTACCAGGTGTGGTACCGCAACGCCGCGGCTTTCTGCACGGCCTCGACTTTCAACCTGACGAACGGCTTCGAGATCAACTGGCAGCCGTGAGCGCAGCGGCTGTCAACTTTGGTTGACAGCCTGAGTGAGCTTCAAGTTCCGGGCCGCTTCCATACCAATGGAGGCGGCTCGCGCTATTCTGTGAGCCTGCGATGCGTACTCAGGATCTCAACAAGTTGAAGTACTTGCTGACGCAGGTGGGGAACGACCCGTATGCCCTCGAGGATCGCAAATGGGCGGAGCTGGTCGAGTTGGTGCAGGCCTTGTTGCAGCAACCAGTGGCACCTCACGAGCAGGCCTTTGCTCAGGCCTTGCAACTGGATGCCGTCGCCTTCGTGGACCGGCGCCTGCCAGCCAACTACATCCACGTAGTCCGGCGCTTGGGTGAGGCTCTCGCTGCTGCGCCAAAGGCATCCGCGCTAACGGAGCCCGAGCCCGATGATGTGGAGCAAGTCGCGCGTCTGTTGCGCGGTCGCCAGATCGTTGTGATCGGCGGCGACTCACAAGAAGGCCATCGCGAGAAGTTCCTGACGCACTTCCGGGCCGGAGCCGTGCATTGGCCCGACACGCGCGAAGCCACGCCCGATGTGGCAGCTCTAGAACCGTGGGTGGCCCGTCGCGAAACGGCGTTGGTGCTGCTGTTGATTCGGTGGATCCGCCACGCGTTGAACGATGTCAGCGACTTGTGCGCCAAACATGACAAGCCGTTGGCGCGCATCACGGCTGGATACAACCACAACAAGGTTGCGCACGAAGTCATGCAGCAGTGCGCCAAGCGGCTGTAGGTCGCGCCTTAGGCTCCTTTTCTGTACGGATTCCTGTCCGCTGTGCGGTGCGCCAGTCGCTAGACGCGACGGAGGCTTGTGCGACAGGCGCACAGGCAGCTTCCGTTCTCGTCTCACACTGAGTTCCTTTAACACCGAGATCCCGCATGATCCGTACTCTTGCAGCGGTAGCACTGTCCCTCTTGGCTACCTCCACGGCTTTCGCAGCCGATTTCCATGTAACACCCGGCCAGAGCATCCAGGCAGCGATTGATGCTGCTGTGTCGGGTGACCGCATCTTGGTGCATCCCGGCACCTACCAGCAGGTCTTTGAGTTCAAGGGCAAGCGCTTGGAAGTGCGCTCCACAGACGGCGCCGAGGTGACCATCCTCGATGGCAGCAACTTTGCCACCAGTATCGTGCGCTGCGATCAAGGCGAGCCGTTGGGCACGGTGCTCGCCGGCTTCACTCTCACCAATGGCCGCGGTCGCGGCTTTCCTTCCAGCTATGGTCTCGACTATTACGGTGGAGCGGTGTTCGCTGCGGGTGGCACGCGCTTGACGATTGAAGATTGCCGCATCGTGCACAATGGCTGGAATAGCGGCGGCTTCAACAACTGCACTTTCGCAGGGGGCGTGTACTGCGGCGAATCGCAGATCACGCTGCGGCGTTGCGTGATCGCGGACAACTTCGCTTGGGCTTGTGGTGGCGGCACGCTTTCGAACGGCACAGGCGCCGTCATGACCTTTGACCGCTGCACCGTCGTGTCCAATGTGAGCACCAACTTCTTTGGTCCACAAGGCGGCATCGGTATGGCGAATGATGGCGATGTCGTCGTGCGTGACTCCATCGTGTGGGCCAACTTTGGCAACCAGATTGATGCCTTCGGTGCTCCGTACAACCAAGGTTGCGTGGCCAGTGCGAGCTACAGCTGTGTGCAAGGTGGATTTGCCGGCACAGGCAACCTTGCGGTCAATCCGGGCTTCGTCAATCTGGGCGCGCTGCAAGTTTCCTTGACACCCGGCTCACCCTGCGTGGATGCAGGCGACCCGGCAGCGGCCTTGGATCCTGATGGCACGCGTCGGGATCTCGGCGCGTATCCGACCTTCCAATTGCCGGTGACCGAATGTGCGGCTCGTGTGAGCAGCTTTGGTTGCTCGCCGATGATTGGGTACACAGGCACGCCTACGCTCTCGGGTGCCGACGACTTCCGGCTCACGGCGGTGAATGTAGTCGGCGCAAGCTATGGCGTAGCCAGCATCGGCACCTCAGCGGCAACCACACCGTTCTTCGGTGGGACGCTGTGTGTGGGAGGCACGCTCTTCCGTGCGCCAGTGCAACTGTCCACTGGCACTTCGGGCTGTGGTGGCACTCTCGACACAGCCATCAGCCATGCATGGCTACAGAGCCGAGGGTTCACGCCAGGCACCACGTTGCGCGCGCAGTACCTGTTCCGTGACCAAGGTTACGCACTAGGCAACAATGTGGGCATGACCGAAGCCCTGCGCTTTCTGGTCGGACCTTAGAGCTACCCCAGGCTCGGGTAGTCCGTGTAGCCCACCGGGCCCGGCGTGTAGAAGGTTGCCGGGTTCGGTGCGGTTAGCGCGGCATTCGTGGCGATGCGCCTGGGCAGGTCCGGATTAGCGAGAAAGCTGGTGCCGAAGGCCACTGCGTCCAGTTTGCTTGACGCGATGGCTTGCGAGGCTTCCGCCGGTGTGTAGCCCATGTTGCCCACCAGCACGCCGCGGAAGTGGGCGCGCGCGGGGGTCATCACATCGCCTGTCTGCTGGCCCAAGAAGTCACCGCGCATCATGTGCAAGTAGCCGATGCGCCGTTGCGACAGCTCCTTGGCCACATGCTCGGTCAAAGCGACGGGATTGCTGTCGCGCATGTTGTTGTAGCTGTTGAGCGGCGACAGGCGTACGCCCACCCGTTCAGCACCCATCACGCCGCTGACGGCGTCGACGACTTCCAGCAGCAGGCGCGCACGATTCGCGATCGACCCGCCGTAGGAGCCGCTGCGCTGGTTGCTGCCGTCGCGCAGGAATTGGTCCAACAAGTAGCCGTTCGCGCCGTGGACTTCGACACCATCAAAGCCCGCTGCCTTGGCGTTGACGGCCGCCGTGCGGAAGGCGGCCACGATGCCAGGCAGCTCGTCATCGCGCAGCTCGCGCGGCACCACATGCGCGACCTTGCCGTTGGGCGTGTGCACTTCAAAGCCGCGAATGGCCACGGCGCTGGGCGCCACGGTCGTGCCGCCGTTGTTGAAGGCCGGATGACAGGCCCGCCCGCCATGCCAAAGCTGCAAGTAGATACGACCACCCTTGGCATGCACGGCATCCGTGACGAGCTTCCAACCGGCGACTTGCGCTGCGTTGTAGATGCCCGGTTCGGCATAGAACGCCGAGTTGTGCTCGGTCACCATAGTGGCCTCAGCGATGAGTAAGCCAGCCGACGCACGCTGGGCGTAGTACTCGGCCATCAACGCGTTGGGCACATGCGTAGAGACGCCATTGTCCACCGTCGCGCGGCAGCGCGTCAGCGGTGCCATGAATGCGCGATTGGGTAGAGCTAGCGAGCCAAGTTGCAGAGTGTTCAGGACTTCGTTCATGAGAGCGGATCTTTAGAGCGGATCCTTTAGGCAGCGTGCGCGCAGCCACAGCAGCGTGGGCATGGCGAGGGCCCACATTAGGCCAACCACGCAGGCATAGAGCCATGGGTCCTCGGCGATCTGCAGCGCGCCGGTCCTAGCACCAGCCAAGTACGAGAGCGGTGCGCCGATCGCGCCAAAGGCGGCCGCCAGCCAAGGCCGGCCCAGCATCCAGCGCATGGACTCACCGAACACCGAGCCAAAGAGCGGCCATAGCGGCAACAACCAAAGCGGCGCGAGTGCAGGCACTACATGCGAGCGTGACTCAATCGCACCGAGTGCTACCTGCGCATTGTCGATGACAAAGCCCAGCGGCAAGGTCCACGCCAAGAACTGCCACTCCTGTGGTCGCGCGCGCGCGATGCGTACATGCAGGAGGAGCACCAGCGCTACGACCAGCGGGCCAATCCAATACACACGCTCGGCGGCACCAAGCACGCACGCAAACCAGCCCACTTGAAAGGCGACAAAGTTCCACAAGTTGCGCATGCGGCACTCAGACTCTGATTCTCATTCGGCTCGCGTTACGAACGACCATGTATGCAGCACCGCACTCTCCTCTGTGGCAAGCGCATCCGTCTTGGCACGCAACTCGACAAAGTAGCGCTGACCAGGACGCAGAGGCACCGCGGGCCAGAAGAAGGCCGACAGCACGTTGTTCGGCATCCGCTTGGGGGCAACAGGTCTGCCCGCATCGAAAGCCTCGCCCAGCACGCGTTGCCCTTGGCTATCACGCAGTGTCAAGGTGGTTTGACTCCAACCGGATGTGCCAAAGTGCGCGGTGATCGGGCTGCCAATTGGCATACGGAACAGCTCGGGGCGCTCCTCGTTCGCTGGCCACTCCGGCTGGGCTGTCGTTGCCACATCCGTTTGCCCTGGCGCGGGACACACACGCGGCACGCCGAGCTGCAGATCCAGTGCATGTTCCGTGATGATCCACGTGAACCCCGCACTGTTGCGATGATGTTCCGGGTGACGATTGGCTACAGACGCCGCGGCGAAGGGATGCACTGCATCACCGAGGAAGTTCGAGCGGTTGATAGCCGTCCAGAAGGTTGAGCGCAGTGTCTCGACCGGGCTCAGGAGCGGCGCAATGATCGAGACATGTTTCAGGACCGCAGCACCTTCCGCCGTGTATCCGTAGCGAGTGGGGCTTTCCTCAAGCAGATCCGTGCCATTCTCCTCGAGGGATACATAGTGCGCGTGCTGCTGGAGGGCCAGCGTGCGCATCACATCAAGCCGCGCGGGTGCATGGCCTACCCGCATGCGCAGTAAATTGTACTCATCCAGGCCTTGGATGGCCGGCAGCTGCACGCTCGCGGGCCAAGTGACAAGTGTGTGTGACACGTCGAGGCCATTGCGCTGCAATTGCGTCAAGCCTGCCCGTGTCTGCACAAGCGGATCCTTGCCACACAGGTACCATGCGCTGTTGTTGTAGCGCAGCCAATCCAGCTCGCCTAAGTGCGTGCCGTCCAGGTCCGCATCCAGTGACTGCAACATCCGCCCGTGCAGTGCAGTCTCTGTCACAGCGGCGGAAGCTACATGCCAAGCCTCACTCTCACGCCAGACCAAAACGGACTTCTGGTTGGTGCCTTCGCTCAGCCACACTTGCTGCGGCGTTGCACCATTCACAGGCAACCAATCCTGACCGGTGCCACTCCGGTCGATTTCGAGCTGCGTACCTTCTTGTGCAAGGCGAACGCGATTCAAGCAAAGGGCCTGCAAGCGCGCTTGGATGGCATTGGCAGGCCGCGCAGGCGGTGTGCCTGTCAAGCGTAGTTTACAGGCCAGCGGATAGCGCGTTTCGTCGATCCCCGCCGCAGGTTGCAGGGTGATGACCTCAGGGCTGTTGGGCAGAGCCAACAACCAAGCACACAGTATGTTCATGACGTGCGATTCAGCTCAAACGCGGCAGGATCGGGTCACGACGGTTCTTCGGCTTGGCGAACAGCAGTTGCACGCTGCCGATGGCGCGCTCGGCAAATCCGCCTTCGCAATAGCACAGGTAGTAGGTCCACAAGCGCGTGAAGGCTTCCGACTGGCCCAAGGCGCGCACGGCGTCGATGTTCTCGTGGAAGCGCTCCCGCCACAGCTTGAGTGTGGTGGCGTAGTGCGGTGTCAGGTCTTCCAAGTGCGTCAACTTGAGATCGCTCGACTTGGTGGCGGCGCCCAAGATGCGCGTGAGGCTCGGGATGGTGGAGCCCGGGAACACATAGCGCTGGATGAAGTCGACGCTCTTCGCAGCACGATCGTAGATCTGGTCTTGGATCGTGATGGCTTGAATGGCGCACAGGCCGTCGGCCTTCAGCAAGCGCCCCAGAGTCTTGAAGTACTCTTCGTAGTACGGGTGCCCCACGGCCTCGATCATCTCGACACTGACGATGCGGTCATAGCTGCCGGTCAGGTCGCGGTAGTCCTGTTCCAACACAGTCACGCGGCCCTCCAGTCCAGCCGCCTTGACACGCTGCAACGCCAACCGATGCTGTTCCTTGGAGATGGTGGTCGTCGTCACGCGGCACCCGCGCGTTTGCGCGGCGCGAATGGCAAAGGCACCCCAACCGGTGCCGACTTCCAACAGGTGGTGCTCCGGCCGCAGATCGAGCTTCTCGCAGAGGCGATCAATCTTCGCCAGCGAGGCCTCTTCCATGGTCGCTTCGTTGTGCTCGAACACTCCCGCCGAGTAAGTCAAGGTGGGGTCGAGGAACAACTGGTAGAAGTCATTGCCCAAGTCATAGTGAGCAACGATGTTCTTCTTGGCGCCCGTCTTCGTGTTGTCCCGCAGCAGGTGATAGGCCTTGTGCAACGGTGTCGCGAGGCGCGCAAAGCCCGTCTCCATGCCATCGAGCAACTCGCGGTTGCGTGTGAAGATGCGCACCAGTGTCGTGAGATCGTCGGAGTCCCACATGCCTTCGATGTACGCCTCCGCGGCACCGACTGTCCCACCAAAGGCGACCATCGGCCACATCGCAGGGTCCCGCACGCTGACCGTTGCGGCGTGGTCATAGTCGGCCGTGCGACGACCGACAACGCGCGTCTCGTGTCCATCGACGAAGCGAATCTCGCCCTCCTCAAGCAGCGCGAGCTTCTTGAGCACGCCCGTGCGTGCCAACGATTGCAGCGGTCCGCGCCTTGAGACCAGAGCCCGTGAAGAGACAGGGAAGCGTGTGGCTTCGATCAGCGTGTTGCGGACGGCTGTGTGTGCCATTTGGGGTGCTCGAAGAAGGGGACTCGCTTGATCCACAGTCGTAACGCTTGCCAGTGAATGGCCGCGATGATTGTGCCTGTCAAGAAGGGGTGACGCACGAGTGCTTTGGCCAAACTGCGACCAGTTGCGGGCCGGGCTCGCAGGCACAAGGTTGCATCAAAGACCAGCTGACCGGCTTGCCGGTTCTCCATGTGGATCACCACCCGCCCCGGGGGGGTCGCCACGAGCCAGTCGTAGTCCATGTCCATCGGGAGGAAGGGGGAGACATGGAAGTCTTTACGGAAGCGCCAGCGGTGGCTCACCCCGCGCTGTACAGCGTCCTTGACATGCAAGGTGTAGGCGCGGCGCTCGCCCCACGGCGTGTTCGTGATCTCGGCCACCACAGCGCGCAGCTCGCCCGCCGTGTTGTACAGCAGGTAGAAGCTAACCGGGTTGAACACATAGCCGAAGTAGCGCACATGCGTCAGCACATGCACCGGACCCAGCGGGCGTTCACCGTGCTCGCGCTCGACACGGTCGCGGGCGGCCTCGGCCAGGCTCGCCCGGTGTGGTGTCAAATAATCTTGACGGCGAAAGCGTGCCAAGGCTAGGCGTGTGCTCGACCACAGCCAGCGCCCGGCGAAGAACCTCTCGGGTGCATCGCCGTTCAAGCCCACCATGAACAACGAATAGCGGAAGGCATGCGGGCGCGGAGCGTAGCGACGATGCCGCACGCGTCCTTCCCACAGGCAGCCTTCCGCGGCCATGCTCATGCGCGTACCAGCTCCGGTACGGACCGCGTGGACTTGAGGTCGGCAATCCGGCGGCCAAAGCGCTCGGCTACAGCCAACGCACTCTTGACGCCATCTTCGTGGAAGCCGAAGCCCCACCACGCACCGGCATACCATGTGCGCTGCACGCCATTGATCTCACCCCAACGCGCTTGCGCCGTCACGCCTTGCGGCCTGTACACCGGGTGGTGGTACACCAAGCGTTTGATCGTCCGAGCGGGATCGATGGCCTCCACATCATTCAGCGTCACGAAGTACTGCTGTTGCGTGGTCAGGCCCTGCAACTTGTTCATCCAATACGTCACAGCGCAGGTGCCGTCGCGGTCCGCGCCCAAGTGGTAATTCCACGCCGCCCAGGCCAACTTACGCTTCGGCATGATGCTGGCATCGGTGTGCAGCACCGCGATGTTCTTCTGGTAAGGAATCGCGCCCAGAACTTCGCGCTCGGTGGGCGAAGCATCCGCTAGCATCGCTAGAGCCTGATCACTGTGCGTGGCGATGATGACTTGGTCATAGGACTCGCGTGAGCCGTTGCTCTCGATTTCGACGCGCTCGGCATGACGACGGACACGAGTGACAGGCGTGGCCGTGCGAATGCGATCCGCCCACGGCGCGCGCAGCGCCTCGTGATAGCGCTGCGAACCACCTGTCACCACGCGCCATGTGGGCCGCTTGTCCACCGACAGCATGCCGTGGTTCTCGAAGAAGCGCACAAACCAGCGCGCCGGCACTTCACGCATCGAGCGCGCATCGGCGCTCCAGATGGCGCCCGCCATCGGCAACACATAGCGCTCCATGAACGCCAAGCCATAGCGCCCTCGATCGAGGTACTGACCCAGCGTGAGCCCATCATCCGGTGCGCTCAGCAGCTCTCGCGCCTCGCGATTGAAGCGCAGGATGTCGCGCACCATCCCATAGAACGAAGGGCGCAACAGATTGGTGCGCTGCGCGAACAGCGTGTTGAGCGTGTGCCCGTTGTACTCGAAGCCCGTTGCGTGGCAGCGCACACTGAAGCTCATGTCGCTCGCCTGCGTGGGCACACCCAAGGTCTGCAGCAGCTCGATGAAGTTCGGGTAGGTCCAGTCGTTGTAGACGATGAAGCCGGTGTCCACGCGCACGGTGGCGCCGCTGGTGTCGCGCAGATCGTGCGTATGCGTATGACCGCCGATCCGATCCTCCGCCTCATAGACGGTGATGTCGTGCGCGCCATGCAACAGCGCGGCGACGAGCGATCCGGAGATCCCGGTTCCTACGATGGCGACCTTCATGTCTGATTTCTACGCATGACGAGGGAGTCCGGATGCGCTCTGTACGCGACCTGAACGCGGGGGTGTAAAGCGCTCTTAACGCCGCACCCGCCGCATCTGGAGCACATGCGTCGGAACAGGACGCAGATCCCACACAATGCCGAGCCACGACAAGACCACCAACCCATACCAAGTCAGGTCGTATTCCCACCAGTAGAACCCTTGCCGGGCCGTCATGGGGTAATGGTGGTGGTTGTTGTGCCACCCTTCTCCAAGGGTGATCACCGCCAAGAGCGGATTGTTGCGGCTGGTGTCGCTGGTTTGGAAGCGCCGCGAGCCGAAGACGTGCGACAGCGAGTTGATGGTGAAGGTGCCATGATGCAGCACGATGGTGGAGATGACCGTCCACACCAAGAGCTGCCAAGCAGTCACGCCCAACTCGGGGGCCCATGTCTCCAAGCCCGCGCCCAACGCCCACGCACCGACCAACAACAGCGCCGGCACGAGCGTGTCAAAGCGATCGAGGAAGCGCAGCTCGGGGTACTTGGCGAGGTCGGGGACCTCTTCCACATGCGTGCGGAAGTTGGCCTTCGAGCAGATCCAACCGATGTGGCTCCACCAGAAGCCGTGCTGCTTGGGCGAGTGCACATCGACCGCTTCGTCGCTGTGGCGGTGGTGGCGGCGATGGTGGGCGGCCCACCACAACGGGCCGCGTTGGACCGAAGCAGCCCCCAGCAACGCCATGCAGAACTGCGCGGCGCGTGAGGTCTTGAAGGTGCGGTGGCTGAAGTAGCGGTGGTAGAAGCCCGTGATGGCAAACATGCGCACCACATACAGAACGATGGCCCAACCCACGGCGAACCACGACCAGCCCGTCCACAGCACTGCAAAGCAGGCCAAGTGCAGCAGGAGGAACGGCAGGCAGCGCATCCACTCGACGCGCTGCGGTTCAGCCGCCTTGCTGGCGGCCTGTTCCGCGGACTCCATGCCCGCCCATGAATCGAACCAGCGGCTGACGACCAGCAGCGGTCCGGTTTTCTTGACAGGTGTGGGCGTGGCGGTCATCGAGCAGGAGTGGCGCGGCTAGGGCTTGCGGAACAGATAGTGCGAGACCATCCATTCTTGCCCACCACGATAATTCCAAAGCTCCGCGCACGCCATGAAGAAGACGCGCCAACGCTCGATCCATGCACCTTCGTTACCTGCGCCATAGGTGGCGCGGAACAGCGGCTCGATGGCTGCGCGGTTGCGATCCATCGTCTCTAGCCAATGCTCCGAGGTGCGTCCGTAATGCGTCCCATTGACCCGCCAGTGGCCTTCGATCCGCAGGTCCTTTTGGAAGTACAGCAGCAGATCGTCGGAGGGCATGTTGCCTCCGGTGAAGAAGTGGCGGCCCATCCAATCGTCAGACCCAGCGGTCTCGAAGGGATAGCCGTACTCCTTGTGCGTGAAGATGTGCACGAAGAGTTGGCCCTGGGGCTTGAGCCACGAAGCCACGCGCTCCAGCAGCAGTTCGTAGTTCTTCATGTGCTCGAACATCTCGACCGAGATGACACGATCAAAGCGCCGTTCGGTCTGGAACTCGGCCACATTGCAGGTGACGACTTCGAGGTTCTTCGCACCACGCTTCTCGCGCTCGGCCTCGATGTGACGGCGTTGCACCGCGCTGTTGCTGACCGCGAGAATCTTGCAGTTGGGGTAGTGCTCTGCGATCCAAAACGACATCGAGCCCCAACCACAGCCCAAGTCCAACACGGTCATGCCGTCGGCCAGTTGCGCGCGCTCGCACGACAGCTTGAGCATCGCGTCTTCGGCCTGCGCCAGGGTCTCGCGTCCCGTCGCGTAGTAGCCAGACGAGTACTTCAGGCGCGGCCCCAAGCACAGCTGATAGAACTCGGTGGGCACCTCGTAGTGCTGTTGATTGGCTTCGGCCGTGTGGATCGCGATGGGCGAGCGCTTGAGCTCGGCAATGAAAGCCGCGAGTCGTTCGCGTTGCGCTTCCACATCGCCCATGTCTTCTTCGCGCAAACGATCGGAGAGCAGCTTGCGAATGCCCAGGCGCAACACAGCATCCGGCACGCGACCGGCATCAATCAGCTTCTCATACCACATCGGGCGATCTCCTCAGTGACCGTTGGAGTCAGTTGCGGGGGAACCAAGGTACAAACACACTCGTGGTGCGCTGGTACTCACGATAGTCAGCGCCACGCGAGCGCAGAGCTTGCGCTTCCGTGGCTGGGATACCAGTGACCTTGAACAACAGGTACAGCATGACCGCCGGCGCGAACCACGCGATCCAACCGTACGGTGTGCTTGTCGCCAAGAGCGCAAAGCCTAGCCAAGCACTCCACTCAAAG
>JBILXQ010000321.1:0-3832 GCA_044378375.1 Planctomycetota bacterium | reverse complement strand
ATGCAAAGCGGGCGAGTCCACCATCACGGCCACATCCGGCGCGAAGGCCTCACTGCGCGTGACGGTCTGTTCGAGCAGTTGCAGGTAGCTGCGCAAGGCACGGACTGTGGCAAAGAGCCCCATGCGCGCGTGGGTCACGGTGTCGTGCCACAACACGACGCCTGCGGCCTGCAGCCGTTCGCCGCCAAGCCCTGCGAATACTGGTTCGGGGGCCCCGGCGGCATGGGCCGCAAGACGCAGCGCGTGCACAAGGTTCACGGCGTGCGTTTCTCCCGATACTTCCGCACAGGAGATGAGGACGCGCAGGGGGCGATCCTTGCGCCATACAACCTGCGGCACGGGCGCCACGCGCGCGGGCGCTTGCAGGCATTGCTGCAGTTCGCGCTTGGCCCGCGGGCCACCCAGTGCGCTGCTGACTAGACGCGCAGGGAAGAGCACAGCATCCCCGACAGCACGCAGCAGCTCGCGGCGCACGAGCGCTGCGGCGGAGCGAGCCGGACGGGACCCGTGGGGCGAGGGGGTAGGTCGTGCCATGCGCAGCCAGCGCAGGATAGCGAGTCAACCTTGCCTTGCGCACGCTATCCTGCGGGCCACATGCTGCGCCTCGTTGGCTGGTTCCTCGCCGTCCTCGTCCTGCTGAACATCCTGCGGTTGGTGCCAGCCGTGGGGCGCATCTTCGATGTGCCCTTCCTTGGGTTCTTCCTCGCGGCTGCGATCTTGTCGGGCTTGATGGCGTGGGGCGGCACTTGGATGTCACAGCGTCGTCGCACCGCGCGCGTGAAGCGCGACTTGGGCGCTGTCGACACGCCGTACCAACGCGGCAAGCTGGGAGCACACTTGCTAGCCGCAGGTGCTCCCAGCGAGGCGGAGCCGCACCTCGCCATCGCGGCGGCTGGTGACGCCGATCGCTTGGAGTGGCATTACAAGTTGGGCTGTGCGCGTCTGCTGATCGGCCAGTCAGCCGAGGCGGTGGCGCCGCTTGAACATGTGGTGGCGCGTGAAGAGGAGCATGCGTTTGGCGCGGCGCTCTTGCGCTTGGCCGAGGCGCGCCTGCGCTTACAGGAGCCAGTGCTCGCGCTCGCAGCCATCCAGCGCTTTGAGCGCAATCATGGGCCCATGCCGGAGAGTGCTTGGTGGCGCAGTCGCATCGCCAAGGCGCAAGGGGACACTGCCGCCGCCAAGCGCGCGTGCGAGGAAGTGCTGCACCTGCAAACGCGCGCCACGCAGTTCCAGAAGAAGACCGGGCGGCCGTGGGCGACGAAGGCCTGGTTCGCGCGCTGGTTCTAGCGACGCGCGTACAGCCGTTGCGACAACTCAAACAACACCACCACAGCCAGCGTCATCGGCAGGACCTTCGTCCATTCCAAGCTGTGGGTCGCGCCGATGTAGGCGAAGGCATCGATGTCCGTCAGACGGAACAGCGACCAATGCGTGAGTGTTTGCACCAAGTAGATGGAGAACTCGGCCAGCATGAACAGCAACATGCCAAAGCCGATGACCAAAGGCCGTGAGCCAGCGCAGCTGAGTGCAAAGGTCAGTGCGTACAGCATCAAGAGCAGCAGTGATTGATGGATTGCGGAGAGGAAGAGCGGCCAATGAGCCATGTCCTCATCGATGTAGCTCATCAACCAAGGAATGCTGTGGGTCGACACGAACACCGGCACGATGGTCGCGAGTGCACCAGCGATCCAGCGTTCTGTCAGCACGCGCCGGCGCGACATGGGACGCGCAAGCAAGATCTCCAGCGTGCCGCGTTGGGCTTCGCCAGCCACCACATTCATCGCAAACACAACCGCGGCCAGCGTGCCGACGGTGTTGCAGCCTTTGAAGAAGTGCTGCCCGTTCACATAGGCGATCACACCGCCTACTTCGAGCTGGTCGATCATGCCCTTCAGCGAGTCCATCGGTGCCATGTCGCGCAAGGCATCGATGTTTTCTTCGAAGCTGGGCCAGAACAGGATGGCTCCCACGAGCAGAGCCTCGAGCACGATGAACCAGGCCAGCATGCCCCACCAAGCGAAGCGGTATTCGCGCAGCATCAGCAGCCCTCCACGCCGTACAGTTCGCGGTACAACTCGGCCAAGGACAAGCGCCCGTGCTCGATGGTGGTCGGTGCTGGCAAATCCGCCAGCGCCAAGGCGCGCGCCAGCCACTCGCGCGGCTCACCGCTGACTTGGGCGCTGACGCGCAGCTGATCTTCGACCACCAAGCTGCTCAAGGTAGCGCCGCCCAAGCGCTGTAAAGTTTGCTTGACGGTGTCCTCTGCCACTGTCGCGGCAAAGGACAAGCGCACCAGACGCGCTGCACGCTCGCGCACGGTTGCAGCCGTTTCATTGGCAATGATGCGGCCTGCTTGCACGAACACCAGACGCGCGCACACGCGGTCGACTTCGCCTAGGTGATGCGAGGAGAGCAGGATCGCCGTGCCGCGCGCCGCATCCTCTTGCAACAGTTGCAGCACGACTCCGCGCTTGCTGGGGTCCAAGCCCTCCGTCGGTTCATCCAAGATCCGCACCGGCACTTGTGGCGCCAAGGCTGCACACAGCATCAACTGGCGCTTCATCCCGTGGCTGTAGGTACGCACGCGCTTGTGCAGAGGCAGTTCCAGGCGTTGCGCGTACTCCAGCGCGCGCTGCCAAGCGTTGCTCTCGCGACCGCGCAAGAACCACTGCAAGTGTTCATCGGCGCGCAGCTCGCCATACAGGGCAATCTCGCCGGGGGCATACGCTGCTTGCAGGCGCACCGCCACTCCATCACCCACGAGGCGTGCTCCGCCCACGACAATCTCGCCTGCATCGGGGCGCGTGACACCGTACAGGCAGCGCAAGAAGGTGCTCTTGCCGCTGCCATTGGGGCCTAGCAAGCCTGTGATGCCGGGGCCTACATCCAGATCCATGCCGGCCACGGCAACCTTGTCGCCAAAGCGTCGCACGACACCCTTGGCGTGGATGGCGGACAGGGTAGAGGAGTGCTGTGTGGCGTTCACTCGCAGCAGTCTACGCCGTTCGTCATGGCAACGATGCAGCTTCGTCGCCACACTTGGTACATGGAGCAGGGAGAATGGAGCTGATCGAGACGCTCAAGCACGATGTGTTTGGTCGCGTAGAGCTGGTGCGTGGCCCTGAAGGTCTGCTGGTGCGGCGCGTGGCGCGGGCGGGGTTGCTGGATCCGCGCGCCATCCTGGCCCGCGCTCTGCTGGCTCGCGAGCGTCGCGCGCTTCAAGCTCTGCGCGGTTTGCCCGGTGTGCCCCAGCTGTCCGTTGCGGACCAAGGTGCTGCACATGAGTTGCTGCGCACGCACTTGGCGGGTGCGCCGCTGCACCGCGCGACGCAGTTGCCTTTGGACTACTTCGAGCACTTGGATGAGCTGGTGCAAGCGCTGCACGCGCGTGGCGTGTGCCATAACGACCTGCACAAGGAGCCGAACATCTTGGTGGGCGAAGACGGGCGGCCCGCTTTGGTGGACTTTCAACTGTCGAGCGTGCACACCCGCCATGACCGCAGCTTTCGTGTGCGAGTTGGCGAAGACCTGCGCCATGCCGAGAAGCATCGCGCGCGCTATGTCAGCTTGGGTGGTGCGCCGCAGGGAGTGCGCACTGCAGGTGCGGGCGTAGGCCGTCAGCGTAGCCCGCTGGCCAAGTGGTGGCGGCGTTTGGGCAAGCCCGTCTGGGACTTTGTGCGTGGTTCGCTGCTACGCACGCGTGAAAAAGAAGGGGGGCGCCCAAGTCACGGGCCATGGCCCGCGTGGACGCCACCTTTAGGTCAGGTACGAGCCTCTCAGAGACAGTCTCAGAGACAGTCGTCTCAGAGCACGTCTTCGCGATAGATCCAAC
>JBILXQ010000249.1:0-4716 GCA_044378375.1 Planctomycetota bacterium | reverse complement strand
GTCGCCGCGGCAGAGCGCCGCTTGCACGCAGCTACGCACGCGTAAGCACTCAGTCCAAGCAGGACAGTACAGAGGCGGGCAGATCCGCGGTCCATGTGGCATCACTGCACCACCAAGGACCAAGCTCGCGCAAAGTGGTCGCTTGTGAGTCCGCACTCCAAGGCGCGTAGGCATCCACACGCAGAGTGGCTTGTGCACTTGATCGCAGCAGTTGCATAGCACTGGACACATCCGGCGCCGCGAGCCAAGGGACACCTTCACGAGCCTGTGCACACGCGGCGAGGAGCGCCCCGTCAGGTGTACGCAACAGACAGGCGCGTTGCTGCAATACCGCGCGCAGAGACTTGCCAGGCAACGGCACCCAACCTTGATGTGCACGCGCACACTGCAGTGCAAGGTGCTCCACTTGCACAGGAGTGAGCGAACGCCCTGTATGCACATGCGCTGCAACCGCCGACACAGGGAGGTGCGCAGGCAACTGCAGCTGCACGCCATACACACGCCCCACGGGCTGCAACCCGGTGCGCGCGTACAGCGTGCGCTCCGGCGAGCGCAAGGCCACAGGCTTCCCCGCGGCCTGCGCTTGCTGCACTACATGCTGCACAAGTGCGCCGCCCAAGCCTTGACCACGCGCCTCCGCAGACACTGCCAGCGCTCGCAACCATACGCAGGAGCGCACACCCTGAGCTGTGGCCAAGCGCAGCAACGACACGTTGCACGCTCCCTGCACACGCCCATCGCGGCGCACGACACGCACGCGCTGGGGTGACAACCAACGCGCACGCGGGCGCGCGGGCACAGCAAATGCGGACGCCCACAAGGTCTCCACAGCGGCCAACTCGGCCGCTGTCGGTTTGCCACACAGGGGGCTGTGCCCGTTCCGCATGCGTACAAGGTAGCGCGCCGTGCTCGCAGCTTTACAGCTGGAGGCACGGCGCGCTCATTCAAGCTGATCTAAGGATCAGTAGCGGTAATGGTTCGGCTTGTACGGGCCTTCCATCGGGATGCCGAGGTACTCAGCCTGGTCCTTGGTCATCTCCGTCAGGCGCGCGCCCAACTTCTTGAGGTGCAGGCGAGCGACCTTCTCGTCGAGGTGCTTGGGCAGTGTGTACACGCCCTTGTCGTACTTCTTGGAGTACTGGAACAGCTCGATTTGCGCCATCACCTGGTTGGTGAAGGAGCTGCTCATGACAAAGCTCGGGTGTCCCGTAGCGCAACCGAGGTTCAGCAGACGGCCTTCGGCCAGGATGATCACCGAGTGACCATCGGGGAAGACATACTCATCCACCTGCGGCTTGATGGTGACGCGCTTGACGCCCTTGGCCTTGGTGAGACCAGCCATGTCGATTTCGTTGTCGAAGTGGCCGATGTTGCCCACGATGGCGTTGTGCTTCATCTTCGCCATGTGTTGCACGGTGATGATGTTCTTGTTGCCCGTCGCGGTGATGAAGAGGTCGGCTTCCGACAGCACATCTTCCACGCGCACCACTTCATAGCCTTCCATGCACGCTTGCAGCGCACAGATCGGGTCGATCTCCGTGATGGCCACGCGGCAGCCTTGACCACGCAGCGACTGCGCGCTGCCCTTGCCCACATCGCCGTAACCACACACGACCGCGAGCTTGCCGGCGAGCATCACATCGGTGGCGCGCATGATGCCGTCAACCAAGGAGTGGCGGCAGCCGTACAAGTTGTCGAACTTGCTCTTGGTGACGGAGTCATTGACGTTGATGGCGGGGAAGAGCAACTGACCCTTCTCCTGCATCTGGTAGAGGCGGTGCACACCCGTGGTCGTTTCTTCTGAAACGCCGCGGATTTGCTTGCCCATCTTGGTCCACTTGCCCGGAGCGGCGGCGAGCGAAGCACGCAGGGTCTCGAGGATGATGCACCACTCTTCGGAATCACCCTTGGCGGCCTTCGGCACCTTGCCAGCGGCTTCGTACTCCGTACCCTTGTGCACGAGCAAGGTCGCGTCGCCACCATCGTCCAGCAGCATGTTCGGGCCACCGTCGGCATCCGGCCAGGTCAAGGCCTGCTCGGTGCACCACCAGTACTCTTCCAGCGTCTCGCCCTTCCACGCGAAGACGGGGATGCCCTTGGGATTCTCGGGCGTGCCCTTGCGGCCCACGGCCACGGCGGCAGCGGCTTCGTCTTGCGTCGAGAAGATGTTGCACGAGGCCCAGCGCACTTGGGCGCCCAGGTCCACCAATGTCTCGATCAGCACCGCCGTTTGGATGGTCATGTGCAGCGAGCCGGTGATGCGCGCGCCCTTGAGGGGTTGCTGCTTGGCGTACTCGGCACGCAAGGCCATCAAGCCCGGCATTTCATGCTCGGCCAGCTCGATCTGCTTGCGGCCAAAGTTCGCCAACTGGATGTCCTTGACCTTGTAGTCAAGAGCGGTGGTCTTCTTCGTCTTCGTCTGCGTAGCCATCGGTTTCCCTGAGGTCACTTCGGGTTGGGTGTCAAAACGGGTTGTCGTTTCACGCGCGCGGCTTGCGGCCACGCACGGTGTACAAAGGCAACTCTGCCCGCGCGCCATCTTCGCGGCGCGGTCTGTAGGCATCGTTAGGTGACTCGAGCGCGAGATCCACAAAACCGGCGCGCGTCAACGCATCGAGCACATCGCGCGGATCAAGCCCCATACGCAAATCGCCTTGCGACTCGGCCATCCAGGCTTCTTTGTGCGGTGCCAGCTCGACGATGGAAAGCACACCACCGGGCTTGAGTGCGCGCCAGCACTCCAACAACGCCGGGCGCAGATCATGCAGGTGGTGCAGCACCATCGCACACACCGCACCATCCAACTCGGCATCGGCTACGGGCAAGGCGTCCAACTCACCGCGGCGGAACTCCAACTCCACACCAGACGGCAGGGGAGCCAGCTTGGTGCGTGTGACCTCCAGCATGCGCGCCGACCGATCGACACAGATCACCTTGCCGGCAACACCAATCAAGGAGCGCGTGATCCAGCCCGTGCCACAGCCCAAGTCGGCGATGACACTCTCGCGCGGCAACAGTGCCGCAATCGCACGCTCACGCGCCACACCTGTGGCGAAGTCGGTGCCGATCTTGTCCCAACGTCCGGCTACGGCATCGAAGAACTCACCACCGCGCGCGCGACGCTCATCCACAATCCGCTCTTGCCGTTCGCGATCGGCCAACGCTTCGGGCAAGGCTTCGACCTCGGCGCGCACAGCGTTCCAGAGCTTGGCAGCGCTATCGTCTTCGGAAACAGCCAACGACAGATGCGTGGTGCGCCCTTCATGTCGCTCGCGCAGCAAACGCGCCTCGCGCAGCAAACGCAGATGATTCGAAACGCGCGGCTGCGACAGGCCCAGCGCGCGTGCGAGCTCACCCACCGTCAACTCGCCACGCTCGAGCAGCAATAACACGCGCAATCGGACCGGGTCCGAAAGCACGCGTAGGCGCTCGCTGGGAGTAGGGGCTGCTCGGATCATGCTGAGGTGTGGTGTGGGTTCAGATCGGATTGATTAGATCATGACTTCATGATGATTCTACGCATGCGCCGGCAAAGTAGATGCCCTAAATGATGTAAGGCCCTGCTGGGCAGGGCCTTACATGCGACATCCGGCGTCCTAATGCTCAGGCTTCGAGCGGGACCGCGGAGACCGAGACCAGGGTCAGTTCCACCACGCCCGAGGGCAGCTGAATGCGCACCGTGTCACCGGCCTTGTGGCCTAGGAGACCCCACGCCAAAGGCGCGCGGTAGCTGAGCACACGCTCGTCGCCTTCGGTGTCCCACGGGCCCAAGATCAGCGCTTCATGCGTACCCGCGGCATCGCGGTACACCACCTTTGTGCCCGGCGAAGCCAACGACTCCGGCAGAATGGCGTTCTCGATCAACTCCGCGGCACGCAACTCGGCTTCGATCTCCTGCGCGCGGTTCGTCAAGTTGCGCTGCTCTTCGATGGCTGCTTCCCATTCCGCGTTCTCGGACAAGTCGCCCATCGCCGCCGCGCGACCAATGGCGTCTTGGTTGGCCGGGATCTTCACATCGCGCAGGTGCTTGAGCTCCGCACTGCGACGCTCGAGTCCGGCCTTGGTGGTCCAGATGCGATCATCCGTCCAGAACCACGACTCCGCTTCCTTCTCTTCGGCGGTGGCGAGTTTGAGCGTGAGATCCGAGACGACGACTTCGATGCGTTCGTCGACACCCCGACGCGCCAGCGAGCGCACAGAGCGCAGGGCCGAAGCATCGGCGTTCTCCAACAAGCGGCGCAGCAGCGAGTCTTCGCCCTTCGTCAAGAGCTCGACCAAGCGCTCAGCTGTGCGCTCCAACACTTCTTCGAGCTTCTTCTGGCCGTTGGCCTTGGCTTGCGTGATGCGCACGCCCAAGTTCACCGACAAGGTCAGCAGTGCTTGCGCACGCGCGGCAGGCGCCGGCCAGTTGCCCTTGAGCTTGCCGCTCTCGGCCAAACGCGCCAAGGTCACCAACACATCCGGAGCGCGCAACGGGCGCGACAGCAGCTCGATGTACAGCGCACCCAGCTCGGCCTTCTTGCCGGACGAAGCCAGCGCGTCCACCAACGGACGCACCATGTGCTGCGGTGCGAAGGACAAGTTCTTCAAGCCTTCGTCAGACCAAGTTTCGGGGAAGGCTTCTTGCAGCAGCTGCACGCAATGCTCTTGATCGCGCATCTGCGTCAAGAGATTGAAGAGGCGCCACAGCACGGGCGTAGCCGCCGGATCCGCGGG
>JBILXQ010000017.1:0-17288 GCA_044378375.1 Planctomycetota bacterium | reverse complement strand
TCACGATGGCATGCCGCATCCGGGCACCGAGACTGCCTCGGGTGACCCGAACTCCAAGGCCAAGCTGACCTTCGACATTGGTGCCGACACCAAGAACTTCGGCAAGGTCATGCAAGGGGATGTGCTGAACCACACCTTCGAGGCCGTGTCCGTGGGTGACGAAGACCTGATCATTCGCCAAGCCAAG
The DNA here is from genome assembly GCA_044378375.1 of Planctomycetota bacterium. Lineage (GTDB taxonomy): Bacteria > Planctomycetota > UBA1135 > UBA1135 > SXXH01. The sequence goes on along the minus strand of JBILXQ010000017.1, from coordinate 17,101 downwards.
CCCACCTGTGGCTGCACGGTCGCGGATGTGAAGGTGCAAGACGAGAAGGGCGAGTATGTCCGTTACGAGTACGGCAAGCCGATCCCGAAGGGCCGCAAGATTCAGTTCGCCTCGACTCTGCACACGCAGAACAAGCGCCAGCAAACCAGCTCGAAGGTCAACATCATGACCAACGAAGCGCGTGGTCAAGCGATCTTGTCACTTGAGGCCTACGTGGAGCCGTTCTTCAACCTGTCGCCGATGGCGTTGAACTTCGCCTCGATGGGCACGCGCGACACCGCCACCGACAAGATGATTGTCACCACGGCACGCGGGGATCGCATCAAGTTGAACCCGATCCTCGAGGGCATGCCGAACGGCCTGAAGGTCGATGTCAAGCCGGTGGATGCCGATGCCGATGGCCGCGCCACGCGCTTTGAAATCAATGTCACCGCCGGTCCCGGCTTGCAGGAAGGCTCGATCGTCTTCAGCTTGCCGTTGCGTTCGGATGTGCCCATTCCGGGCGCGGAACGTCTGCCGAACGGCAAGGAGCCGACCTACGAGGTCTCGACCTCGATCATGGCCACGGTGCGTGGCTCGGTCAGCCTGAACCAGCAGTTCTATTCCTTCGGGCTCTGCAAGCCGAACACGCAGATGTCGAAGACTGTGCGCCTCACCAGCCACGATCCGAACTTCAAGCTCACGCCGGAGCTGGTTTCGGTCACGCTCAAGGGCCGCGACACCGTCGAGTGGGAGCACGCGCGCCACTTCCAGGCCACCGTGCGCCCGGTTCCGGGTGAGAACTCCATGGACATCGAACTGTCGACCACGGGCTTGCCGGACACGGTGACGGGCAGCTTCAACGGCACCGCGGTCATCAAGACCGGCCACCCCGAGAAGCCCTCGTTTGATGTGGTCATCAGCGGTGTGTGCCGCGCCTCGGCCGTCGTGCCGGGTGCAGGGGTGCCTACGGTACCCGGCAAGCCGCAGTGATCACGGGCTAGCTGAAGGCCAAAGTACGCGAGCCCGGGCGTCATCGTCCGGGCTCGCGCGTATCCAGACGGCCCTGCGCGGGGTAGAGTGCCCGTCTGCGTCGGCGTTCGCGCCACGCGCTCCCCGTCCATTCGGCCCGCACCCCCGACCGATCTTGTCCCAAAGCCTCGGTGAGACCCTCGTCCAGCGCGGATTGCTGACACCCGATCAGCACCGCGAGGCCAGCACTCTGCAGCGCACCGGCAACTTGCGTTTGGAGGAAGCGGTGGTGCGTCTGGGTTATGCCGATGAGGCGGCGGTCACGCGCGTCGTGGCCTCGCTCGAAGGCTTGCCCTATGTGGACTTGGACAAGGGGCGCATCGCGCCTGAGGTCCTTGCCCGCGTGCCCAAGGAAATGGCCGTTGAGCAGGGCCTGCTGCCGGTGTTGGAGAAGGCGGGCAAGTTGGTCGTGGCCATCGACGACCCCGGCAAGCGCATCCTTCTGGACCAACTGCGCTTCGTGCTCGGCATGGAGGTCGCGGCGGCCTTGGCCACGCCGAGCGGTTTGAAGCGTGCCATCAGCAAAGCCCACGGCGAAAGCGATGAAGCTTCGCTGGCCAAGGCGATGCGCTCGGAAGCTGCGGACGGCGATGGTGATGCGCCCATCGTGCGTTTGGTGCAGCGCACCTTCAAAGACGCGCTCGAGCAGCGCGCCTCCGACATTCACGTCGAGCCCTCGCGCAGCGGCGTGCGCGTGCGCTTCCGCGTCGATGGCATGTTGCGCGACCATGCGCTGCATCCCATGCACTTGCACGCCCCCTTGGTGTCGCGCCTCAAGATCATGGGTGCGATGGACATCGCGGAGAAGCGCAAACCGCAAGACGGCCGCATCGAGTTGGCGCTCGATGGCCGCGGCATCGATGTGCGTTGCTCCATCCTGCCGAGCGCCTATGGCGAGTCGATTGTCATGCGCTTGCTCGACCGCTCGCGCTCGTTGATTTCGCTCCGGGATCTGGGCTTTGACGAAGAGGACTACGCTTGGTTCCGGCGCACGATCAAGCGTCCGAATGGCATCGTGTTGGTCACGGGTCCCACGGGCTCGGGCAAAACGACGACGCTGTACGCCGCCTTGTCGGAGCTCAATCGACCGGATGTGAAGATCATCACGGCCGAGGATCCGGTTGAGTACCACATCCAAGGGCTCAACCAAGTGCAGGTGAACAGCCGCATCGGTTTGTCCTTTGCGCGCATTCTCAAGGCGATGCTGCGCGCGGCACCGAACATCATTCTCGTGGGCGAAATCCGCGACTCGGAGACGGCGGAGATTGCCATCCAGGCGGCGCTCACGGGCCACTTGGTCTTCTCGACGCTGCACACCAATGATGCGCCCAGTGCGCTCACGCGTTTGGTGGACATTGGTGTCAAGCCGTTCTTGGTGTCGGCCTCTGTGCAGGCGGTGATCGCGCAGCGTCTGGTGCGTCGCTTGTGCCGCGACTGTGCACAGCCGTACTCGCCTTCGGCCGGGGAGTTGTCTGCGTTGGGGCTCGATCCACGTGCGGCCGGCACAGTGCAGTTCAAACGCGCGCGTGGCTGCCGCACTTGCGAAGGCACGGGCTATCGCGGACGCGTGGGCTTGTTCGAGCTGATGGAGATGGACTCCTCGATCCGCGAACAAGTGTTCCAAGGCGCCTCCTTGGATCAGATTCGTGCCGCGGCCATCGCCTCGGGGCGCATGCGCACGCTGTTGGTGGACGGTGCCCGCAAAGTGGCGCGCGGTGACACCAGCACCACCGAAGTGGTGCGCGTGACGCGCCTGGCCGGCAGCGTGGAAGCACATGAGGAGCAGTTGACATGACGCGTACGATGCGTGAGTTGATGACGACCGCTGTGTCGCTCAAGGCCAGTGACCTGCACATCAACCCTGGACGCCCGCCGGTGGGGCGTGTCAAAGGCGACTTGATCGCGATTGCCGAAGGTGTGCTGGACGATGCGAGCAGCGAGGCCTTGTGCAAGGAGATCCTTGATCCCAAGCACCAAGCCGAGGTCGAGGCCGGAGGCACGACCGACTTTGGTATCGCCCACGACGCGGGTGCGCGCTTTCGTTGCTCGGTGATGAAGCAGCGCGGGCGTTGGTCCGCGGTGCTGCGTTTGATTCCGAATCAACTGTTGACCTTCGAGCAAATCGGCTTGCCCGAGGCGGTCAAGCCTTTGCTGCGCAAGCCGCGCGGCTTGATCCTCGTCACGGGCCCCACTGGTTCGGGTAAGACGACCACGCTGGCGACGATGATCGATTGGATCAATGCCAATCAAAAGCGTCACGTGATCACGATCGAAGATCCGATCGAGTACTACCACACGCACAAGCAAGGTCTCGTCACGCAGCGCGAAGTGGGCGGGGATGTGCCGTCCTTCGCCGAAGCGATGCGCCGCGCCTTGCGCCAGGACCCGGATGTGATTTTGCTCGGTGAAATGCGCGATCTGGAGACGATCTCCGCCGCGATCACTGCTGCCGAAACGGGTCACCTCGTGTTCGGCACCTTGCACACCACGGGTTCGGCCCGCACCGTCAACCGCATCATCGATGCCTTCCCTGCGAACCAGCAGGAGCAGATCCGTGCGCAGTTGTCGGTGGCGCTCTTGTGCGTCGTGTCGCAAACGTTGCTGCCCAAGAAGGATGGCACCGGTCGTGTCGCCGCCTTCGAGGTCATGGTGATGACTCCCGCCATCGCCAACCTCATCCGCAAGAACGAGACCAACAAGATCCCGAGCACGATTCAGACCTCGCGCAAGCTCGGCATGATCACGCTCGATGACTACTTGTTGGAGCTGTACCGCAAGGGCTTGATCGATCGCGAAACGGCGCTCGACGCGGCTCAGGACGACAAGGATTTGGAGACGCGCCTGTGACAGGCGATGCCAAGAAGGCGGAAGGCCGCCGTCTGCTGGGACAGATTCTCAAGGCACAAGGTGTTGTGAAGGAGAGTCAAGTCCAGGAGACACTCGCCGAGCAGAAGAAGCGCGGCGGGCTCTTCGGGCAAGTGGCGGTGCAAGCGGGCTTCGCAAGTGAGACGCAGCTTGCACGTGCGTTGGCCGAACAAGCGGGCTTGCAGTTGGTTGACCTCGCAGCCGTGCAGCCGGAGAAAGCGGCACTCGCGCTGGTGGATGGCTCGACGGCTCACGCGTTTGGTGTGTTGCCTCTGCGCGTGGAAGGCAAAACCCTCGTGGTCGCCGTGTCCGATCCGATGAACACAGCGGTGCTGGAAGACTTGCGCTTCACCGCCGGCGTGGATGTGCGTGCCGTGTTGGGCGAACCCAAAGCACTGCAAGCCTTGGTGCAACGCTGCTATGGCGAAGAGAAAGGCTTGGAGGCCGCGATCCGCGATGCTGCGCGCGCCACTGTGGGTGGAGATGCGGCCTCCGCCGCGGCCAGCACACCCGTGGTGCGCTTGCTGAACTCGATTCTCTTGCGTGCCATCAAAGACCGCGCCTCCGATGTGCACTTCGAGGTGTACGACGATGCGTTCCGCATCCGCTATCGCGTCGATGGTTCGTTGTATGAGGTTGAGGCACCGCCCGCGCACTTGGCCTTGCCGTTGGTCGCGCGCATCAAGGTGATGGCCGATCTCGACATCACGGAAACACGCATGCCGCAAGATGGCCGCATCGAGATGGCCATCGATGGTCGTCCCGTTGACTTGCGCGTGGCCACGATCCCCGGCATCAGCGGTGAAGGCTGCGTGATGCGGGTCTTGGACCGCACCGCTGTGGCGCTGGATCTGGCCGTCTTGGGCCTGCAAGCACAGGACGAGTCTGCGCTGCGTCGCTTGACGCAATTACCGCATGGCATTGTGCTGGTGACGGGCCCCACGGGCTCGGGCAAGACGACCACGCTGTACGCGATGTTGCAGGCGGCCAATGATCCGGAAACCAAGATCATCACCGCCGAAGATCCGGTCGAGTACGAGATTGAGGGCATCGTGCAAGTGCCGATCAATGAAGAGATCGGCGTGACCTATGCGCGTGTGCTGCGCACGATGCTGCGCCAAGACCCGGACAAGATTTTGATTGGCGAAATCCGCGATGCGGAAACGGCTTCTGTGGCGGTCGAGGCCAGCCTCACCGGCCACACAGTGTTCAGTACCTTGCACACCAATGATGCGCCCAGCACGGTCACTCGTCTGGTGGACATGGGTGTCGAGCCGTTCATGATCACCGCCACGCTGGAGGCGGTGGTCGCGCAGCGACTGTTGCGCACGGTGTGTGCGGACTGCCGCACGTCGTACAAGCCGACGGCCGAGCTGCTGCTCGAGTTGGGTGCCGATGCCGCGCGCCTCTCCGAGAGTGTTTTCTACTACGGCAAGGGCTGTCCGAAGTGTTTCCACACCGGCTACCGCGGCCGCACAGGTGTGTTCGAAATCTTGGTCATGAACGATGGCCTGCGCTCGGCTGTTTTGGCCCAAGCCTCCACGCAAGAACTGCGCGAAGCGGCCCGCCGCGCGGGGATGCGCACGCTGCGCGAAGCAGCCGTCGAGGCCCTGCTCGCCGGCCGCACGACCATCGAAGAGGTGTTGCGAGAGACGGCGGGGCAGTAAGCTCACCCACGACGACCGCACCTGACGCAACGCGTAGACGACCATGGCAAAGAGACTTCAACGCTCGACCTCGCGACCCACCGCGGCCGCTCCCGCTTCGCCCTCAGCCGGTACGGCGGAGGCACCGCGCAAGCGTGGTGGACGCGTCTCGGGCACTGCGGTGACGGAGTTCACGATCCAGCTGGCAACGCTGACCGAGGCGGGCATTCCGATCGTGAAAGCCCTGGCCATCCTCGAAGGGCAGACACGCCCCGGTCCGTTCAAGGGGGTGTTGCAGGACTTGGTCGAAGATGTGAGCTCGGGTACTCCGCTGTCGGAGGCGATGGGCAAGCACGAGAAGGTCTTCGATCGCCTGTACAGCTCGATGGTGCGCGCGGGCGAAGCCGGCGGTGTGCTCGACAAGGTGCTCTTGCGGCAGGCCGCCTTCTTGGAGAACCAAGCCACGATGCGGGCCAAGATCCTGCAGGCCACGATCTATCCCGCCGTGATCGTGTTCGTCGCCGTCGTGGTGGTCGCGGCGGTCATCGTGGGCATCGTGCCGAAGTTCCAAGAGATCTTCCGCAGCTTCCGCATTGAACTGCCGGCCATGACGCAGTTCTTGTTGGATGTGTCGGACTTCGCCACCTCGTATTGGTGGCTGGTCTTTGGCTTGCCGGTTGTGCTGCTGTTCGCGCACCTGACAGCTATGAAGCGCAGCCGCGCGTGGCGCCTGCGCATGCATGCGCTGTTGTTGAAGCTGCCGGTCTTTGGTCAGGTCGTTTCGAAGTCTTTGATTGCCCAGTTCTCGCGCACCTTCGGCACGTTGATTCAGGCCGGCGTGCCGCACTTGGATGCCTTGGGCATCGTGCGCGATTCCACGCGCAACGAAGTGCTGGCCGATGGCATCGAAGATGTGCGCAAGGTCGTGCGCGAAGGCGAGGGGATCGCCCGTCCCATGGGCGAAACCGGTTTGTTTGATGACCTAGTCGTCAACATGGTCGATGTGGGCGAAGCGACCGGCGAGTTGGACAAGATGCTGCTCAAGGTCGCGGATGCGTACGAAGTGCAAGTGGACCGCCGCATCACCAGTATGTTCAAGCTGATCGAACCGGCGCTGCTGATCGTCGTCGCCGCCTTTGTGGGCTTCATTGTGGTGGCGCTCTTCCTGCCGCTCTTGGAGATCATGAACCAAGTGGGCAGCGTGTGAGGTTGTTTTGACAGCCAGTTTTCCGCGGCTATCGCTGCGCTTGCGCGTCTTCGCGCTGGTGGCAGCCGTCAACGCACTGGTGTTTGGTGCGGGCTTTGTGTTGCTGTCGCGTGACCTTGAAGGACGCATCGGTGCGTACTACGCCGAGGCGCTCTTTCAGCGCCTAGCCGGCACCATTGACGATCGCGGTGAAGTCAATGTGGCCTCACTGTTGCGCGCCTCGAACTGGAACTGGTTCGAAGACGTCGTCGTCGTGCACAAGAACATCGAATCGGATGCCAGCGGTCGTGTCACGGCGCGCGGTGCCTTGCTGAACCCGCTTGGTTCGGATGGCCGGCATGCCGGTTGGGACCAGCGCGCCGTGTTGCGTGCGTGTGCCTCTGCGATGGCCGAGCGTCGTGCGATTCCCGCTGTAGGTGGTGTGGCTGTGCCCATCTATGAGCCCGATGGCGACATCTGGGGCGGATGTTGGTTTGTGCTGGGGGAATTGGAGGTCGCGCAAGGCATCGGCCGTACCATGCTGCCGTGGTTCTTGGGTTCCACCTTGCTGCTGACCTTCGGCACGTTCTTGCTCTTGCGTCGCTATGTCTTGGTGCCTGTCGAGCGCTTGGCGCGTGGCGCGCACGACATTGCGGATGGTCATGCAGGCGTGCGCGTCGTCGTGCCGTCGCGCGACGATGAACTGGCCGAGCTCGTGCGTGCCTTCAACGCGATGGCGGAACGAGTGGAGGGACACCGCGCCGAACTGGCCCAAGCGGTCGAGGATGCACGCGAGCAGACGCGTCGTGCCGAAGCTGCAGCCATGATGCAACGGCGATTGGCTGCCACGGGTGAGCTGGCCGCAGGCATCGCGCACGAGATCAACAATCCTCTGGGTGGATTGATCAACGCCGTCGAAGCGCTGGGTACCGGCACGCTTCCGCCAGAGCGCCGCACGCGCTACCTGCAGCTTGTCAGCAGCGGCCTAGAACGCATCCAAAGCACGGTCGGCAAGCTCTTGCGCCTCACGCCACGCAGCGCGCGCACAGCGCCTTTCTCTCTCGCAGTGCCCTTGTCGGATGCCTTGGCGTTGGTCGCCCATCGTGCCGCGCGGCAGGGCATCGAGTTGGTGGGCGCGTGGGACTCTGGCTCGTCCACCGACCGCGATGAAGTCCACGCGCAGTGGCAACGGCTGCCGCAGCTGGAAGGCGAGTCGCATGAAGTCGCGCAGGCCGTGCTCAACCTGCTGGTCAATGCGCTTGATGCCTTGGAAGACCGTGATCCAGCGCACAGTCAGGGGCGCGTGGTGCTGGCGGCGCGACTCGAGCAAGCATCTCTTCCTGGCTCCGTCACCAAGCAACCTTCGATCTTGGTGGAGGTTTCTGACAACGGGCCCGGCGTCAGCGTCGACGAGTTGCAGCGCGTGGCCGATCTCTTCTACACCACCAAGGATCCTGGCCGCGGCACTGGCTTGGGGCTCGCGATCGTGCACAATGTGGCCAAGGAACACGGTGGCACAGTGCATATGTGGTCGGAACCGGGGCAGGGCTTTCGCGTGCAAGTCGTCCTGCCTTTGCCCATCGGCGCTCTAGCTTCACCAGAGGCCCACGCATGAACGGACTGGAGTGGATCCTCTTGCCGGTGGTGATGGCCGTGTCCTTCGCGCTTTCGGGCTCCGAGACGGCCTTCTTCGGCCTCGATGAGGACGAGCGCAATCGCGCTGGTCTGCGCGTGCGCACTTTGCTGGATCGTCCGCAGGCGTTGTTGATCGCGCTTCTGCTGGCGAACCTCGTGGTCAACATTTTCTACTTCTCCCTCATTGCACGCCTTGCGGATGGTGCGGAGGGCTACGAGGCGTTGTGGTGGGCTGGTGGCGCGCTGGGTGCTTTGGTGGTGTGTTGCGAAATCTTGCCCAAGGCCATCGCGTGGCGTGTGCGCGAGCGCTTTGCGGCCATCGTGGCCCTGCCGGCTGATGTGCTGGTGCGCGTTACTGCGCCGGTGCGCTTTGTGATCGAGAGGCTGCTCGATCTGTTGCTCAAAGCGTTTGGTTTGGCGGCCCGCGAGCAAGAAGGGGTAGACGCCGACGAGTTGGGCGAAGTCTTGGCCCGCAGCCGTGGACGCGACTCTTTGGACGCGCGCGAAGCGGGCATGTTGGCCGAAATCGTCGAGCTGGAAGACATCCGCGTCAAAGAGATCTTGGTGCCGCGCGTCGACATGATCTATGTGGACCTCGAGCAGCACGACGAGGAAGCGCGTTGGTTCCACTATGCCCGCGCCTTGTCGCGGCGCTTGACTTGGGTCCCCGTGGTGGAAGGTGGTCCTGATCGTGTGGTCGGGCAAGTACACCTGCGGGATGTGCTGGCTCGTCCGGATGCTCCGCTCGAAGACCTGATTCTTCCTGTGCACTTTGTGCCCGAAGTGGCTTCCGTGCTGGACCTCTTGCGCACCTTCAAAGAGAGTGGTGCTGCAGAGGCGATCGTGGTCGACGAGCACGGCGGAACCGCGGGCTTGGTCACCATCGAGAATGTCTTCGAAGAGATCGTCGGTGACTTGCGTGTCGAGGGCGAACGCCCCAGCACTCCGGTGGAAGAGGTCGCGCCGGGCCATTTCCGCGTGGCTGGCGATCTGCTTGTGCGCGACTGGAACGAGGCCTTCGGTCGCAGCATTGTGCCCGAAGGCTTCGAGACCATCGGTGGCTTTGCCACGGCCCTGCTGGGCCGCGTACCCAAGGTTGGCGATGAAGTGCGTAGCGGCGGCCTTGCTTGCCGTGTCACGCGCATGAGTGGGCGCCGCGTAGTCGAAGTGGAAGTCTGGCCGTCAAGTGAACTTGACAGTGGGGGCCAGGCATGAACAGTTGGTTCATCGTAGGCATGGTGCTGCTGTGCGTGTTGGGCAACGCCATCTTCTCGAGCGCCGAGACTGCCTGGTACCGCGCAAGTCGCGTGCGTCTGGAGATGGAGGAACGGCGTGGTTCGCGTGCTGCGCGCGCCATGTTGCGGCTTGCGCGCTCGGACACCGCGAGCGTGGTGCTCTTCGTGCTGGGTGTGAATGTCTGTGTCGAGACCTCGATCTTTCTGGTTGAGGCGCACTTTGATGGGTTGCAACTGCCCGACTATGTGGTGCAACTGGTCATGGCAGTTGTGCTGACCCCGCTGTTCTTCTTGTTTGGTGACCTGGTCCCCAAAGAGATCGCGCGCCGTCGTCCGCATGCCACCTTGCGTGTCGTCGGTTTGGCTGTGGGGCTCTTGCGCATCCCGCTCTACCCGCTGGAACTGCTCTTGCGCGGCATCGTGGGGCTCGTGAGTCGTCTGGTCGGCACCGTGCCGCGCAACGAAGTGCGCGTGAAGGGCCGCGAAGCCGTCTTGTCGTTCATCGCGGAGGGCCGCAAGAGCGGCGCGGTTCCAGCGCATGCCGAAGAGCTGGCGCGCAATGTGCTCGCCTTGCGCACGATCCAACTCTCGCGCTGCATGGTGCCGTGGAAAGAGGTGGAGTGCCTCGACGCGCGGCAGAGCGATAGCCAGATCTACCTGCAAGTGTCGCAGTCCCGCCGCAGTCGCTTGCTGTGGCGCGATGCCCAAGGTCGCGTCACTGGCTACATCCATCAGCTTGATGCGCTAGGGTCAGGCGACCCGGCCGCCCTGCGCGCGCAAGTCCGCAATCTACTAGCTATGGAGCCCAATACCCCGGTGGACAAGGCCTTGGCCCGCCTGCGCGCGGCAGGGGCCCGCATCGCTCTGGTCGGCGACCCTGCCGGCCCCACGGGCATCGTGACCCTCAAGGACCTGTTGGAAGAGATCTCCGGGCCGCTGGCGAAGTGGTAAGCCCGGCTGGTACACTCCCGCGCCCATGACCACGCCCTCTACCTCGCAGCCGCGCGGCTGGCGTCTCGACGGCTTCCACTTGCTGCTCGGTGCAGCCTTGGTGGCGGCTGTCCTGACCTCGCTGCCGATCCAAGCGCAACAAGATGGTGGCGGCAGTGGTGGCGGCAGCGGCGGCAACCAAGGCACCCAACCTCCGCCCCCGCAAGTGGTGCAAGGCCTGGGCGCGATTGCCAATTCGGATTCCAACGGAACGATGATCGCGGTTACGGGCACCGACCTGACGGGTAGCTGTGTGCTGTACCTGATCGACACAGAGACCAAGCAGCTCGCCGTGTACCAAGCGACGGGCGGCACCAAGTCCCTGCGCGGTGTCGAGCTCGTGGGCGCGCGCCGCATCGACCTCGACCTCGCTCTTGAGGGCTACAACGACAAGAGTGAATACAGCTACGCCGAGTTGGAGAAGCAGTTCGCCAAGGGCGGACAACGCTGATCTAGCTTGGGCTGATTATCCCCCCAACGACACTCGACGCACAGTCGCTCGAAACGCACAAAGGAACCAGCGTGGCCGAAAAGGAATTCTACAGCTTCGAGGAAGCCCTCCGTGAACTGAGCCTCCGCGAGGAAGAGCTCAAGCGCCTCGTCTCCGAAGGCGAGATTCGCGCCTTCCGCGATGCGGGCACCATGAAGCTGCGTCGTGCGGATGTCGACACGTTGCGCAAGGAACTCTCGGGCGGCGATGTGGTCGATCTCGGCGAAGGCGGCGAGACGGTCGTATTTGAAGACGACGCGATGACGACGCAAGAGATCGGCATGGCGACCGAGGAGATCGTGGCCGACGTAGCCGAAGTCGAAGAAGTGGCTGCGCCGGCTAGCCCGCGCTCTGCCACCGCCCGCACTGCGGCGGCCGCCACCATGGTCGACGAAGACGAGGCTCCCGCTGCCCGCGCCGAGCGCCCGCGCCCGGTCGAGCTGCCCGAGGAGTACGAAGGGGGGGCCATGCGCGCCCTCGTGCTTGTGGCCAGCTTGGTCATGTTGCTGACCCTGCCGCTCGTCATGGGCGCCACCTCCGGCAAGTTGAACGGCGTGGCCAGCGCACTGGCCGGCCTGTTCAAGTGACCCTGTCAGCTACCTGAGGCTGCCTCAGCGGATGGTAAGCAAGGCTCCTGCGGGGGCCTTGCTGCGTTAGAGGCTGCAATCAGGCGGTACACGAGCGACGCGTTCCTGTAGCGCAAAGCCCTATTTTTCTCGCTCAAAAAAACCACTTGTGGATTCCGGGCGCGCGCTTGCCTAGCTTCCTGCCTGTTCGGACCCCCGTACACGGTACACACATCGACCTCATGATCGGCAACACCAAGAAGCACGCAAGCCTGGCCGTTTTCGGCCTTGCTCTGTCCCTGTACACCTCCTCCTGCGTCAGCCAGCAGCAATACGACGACGCCGTCTCGCTGGCCAAGCACCACCAAACCACTCTGCACGAGCGTGAGCAGTACATCGCGCAGCTCGAGTCAGAGCGCGACCAGCTCAAGCGTCAGCTGGCCATGGACCAAGTCACGGCTTTGTCCAACGCTGGCTACGGTGATGACATCGACTCGCGCTTGTCCGAGTTGCAGCAGAAGATCAATGGCCTCGGCCGTCCGCTCAACGACATCGAACGCTTCGATGTCGAGGGCGGCTACGTGCTGATGGTGCAAGACAAGATCTTGTTCGACCTCGGCAGCTCGGAACTGTCGACTGCCGGCAAGGACGCCGTGGCGAAGGTCGCCGCGGAAATCGAATCGCGTCCGCACGGCCGCGTGTGGGTGCGCGGTCACACCGACTCGACGCCGATGGTCAAGGCTTCCACCAAGGAACGCTACCCGCACGGCAACCTCGAGTTGTCGGCCGCGCGTGCGATCGAAGTGGCAGCTGCTCTGATCGGCAGCGGCAAAGTGCAGCAAAAGGACGTGGCCGTCGCCGGCTTCGGCCCGCATGACCCCGTCAAGCCGAACGACAACCCGGATAACAAGCGCATGAACCGTCGCGTCGAAATCTTCGTCGCGGACGCTAAGTGACGCTGCGTTAAGCAAACGTGACAGCTGCGGTGACACGCGCGCCTTTGTCTGCGAAGGCCTTGGCTGTGCGCACCGCCGCAACGAGTCTCTTCAGCGCCCACTGCGCCAGCCGCGCGGTGGGCGCTGTCTTTGTGTCTAGTTTGCTTGTCCTGTCAGGTTTGCTTGTCGGCTCGGGGTGTGCGGGTGAAGCACCGCGCACAGATCCTCTGTTGGATCAACTTGAGCGCTTTGCCTTTGTGCCGGAGGCCTCCGTGCGCATTGCTCCGGGCGTGGTTGTGGGCAATGCCCGTCCGCTGCTGGTCGAGCGCTTTGAAACCACGCGAGAACAAGCGCGCGAATGGCTGGCCAAGCAACCTGCCGATAGCGATCGCACGGCACTGATGGGCGAGTCGGATACGGCCCTCAATTTGCCGATCACGGGACTCACCTTGGCGGAGGCGCGCGCACTGTGCGAGTCGCGCGGACTGCGACTCTTGAGCGCCGGCGCATGGTTGCGCTGTGCGGTCGGCCGTACGGGCAACGAGTACCCGTTTGGTGGACGCTGGGTTTCCGTGGCCAACACTGTCGAGCTGCGGCTCGGCCGTCCGGTGCCCGTGGGCTCGTTTGGTCATGGTGCTTCTCCCGAAGGTGTGCACGACCTCGTGGGCAATGTGTCCGAATGGGTGGATGACACGCTCGAAGCTGGCAGCGAAGTGGCGTGGGCGATGGGCGGAGCATGGACGCAACGCATGCGTCCCACCGTAAGTCTGGGTAGTGGTGGTGCGCTGGAGGTCTCGCGCCTAGAGCTTGACCCGCGCACGCGTGATGAAACGGTGGGCTTGCGTGCCTGCGCGGATGCGCAGCAATGGCTGAGCGCTCATGCGGCTCAACTGCCCACCGATGCAGCGGCCAAGGCGCGTTTGCTGGCGATCGGGCGTGCGTGGGGGGCCGAAGCTGTGCCGCTTTTGGTCAATGTGCGCAGCACCCACGCGAGCGTGGCCTTGGATTGGTTGCGCGAAGGAGCAGGCTCGTGAGTGTGACAGGTGGTGATGATGGCCGGGCCGCATGGAAGGCCTTCCGCGCCGAGTTGGAGGCCTTGGGCTTTCAACCTTCGCGTCGCTTTGGTCAGAACTTCCTGATCGACGAGAACATGGTGCGCGCCATCGTGCGCGATGCCCAGCTCGAGCCGGGTGCACGAGTGCTGGAGGTCGGCACAGGCTTGGGCTTCCTGACCCTGCACTTGCTGCGTGTGCCAAGTGAACTTGTCACTGTGGAAGTCGATCCGCGCCTGTACGAACTGTCGGGGCGCGCCTTGGCTTCCGAGCGTCCTTGCACGCGCGTGTTCGGCGATGTGTTGGACGGCAAACACGCACTCGCACCACAAGTGCTGGCGGCCTTGTGGAAGGACGAACCGTGGCACCTGGTGTCCAACTTGCCGTACTCGATTGCTTCGCCGCTGTTGGTGATCTTGGCGGACCTGCCCAATCCGCCCAGCAGCTTCACGGTCTTGGTGCAAAAGGAAGCCGCCGAGCGGGTGGCCGCCAAGCCCGGCACCAATGACTGGGGCGCGTTGTCGGCGCGTCTGCAGGCGGATTACGAATGCCGCGTCGTGCGTCCAGTAGGCCCGGGCCTGTTCTGGCCGCGCCCTCAGGTCGATTCTTCGGTGGTGCGCGGCGTGCGTCGGGCCGACCCCTTGGAGCGGACGCGCCGCGTGGCCTTGCAGGTGGTGTTGGCGCGGCTGTTTCAGCGCCGGCGTCAGACCATGGGGCGGGTTTTGGCCGAAGTTGCCGGGGACCGCGCGGCAGGGGAGCGCTGGCTGGCGGCGGTCGGGGTGGATGCGGCCGCGCGCGCGGAGGATTTGGGCTTGGAGCATTTCCTCGCCCTGGTCGATACGGGCCTGGCCACTCCAGCCTTAAGGACTGTGTTACTGGGTTCCGATTTGTTGGATTCCGAGGGGTGGAAGACCGCCACGGATGGGCTAGACTAGGGGGCTCCGCAAGGCTCGAGCGCCCTGCGGAATCACGCACCCGAAGCACCTGCCCCCGCCTGTTGCGCCACTGCTGCGCGAGGCACAGACCGCTCGTCCTTGGCTCTCGCGTGATGCAAAACAGCTCCTTGTTCACACCAACTGCTGTTGGCTGGGGCAAGTGTGTTGGTGCTCGACTTTTGTCTGACAGCTGCAGCGCAGCTATCAGCTAAGTGCTCTCGTTCTTTGGATGCGAAGTCTCCCGCCGTGACCGTGTGTTGCTCACCCCTGCTGTGCTAGACGAGACGTGTTAGACGACGACTTCCGCCGGGCCATCGAAGCCATCAAGAACCGCGCCGCCATCGAGGACGTGGTTCGTGAACGCGTACCCACGCTGCGCAAGCGGGGTGTGCTGTGGGAAGCGTGCTGTCCTTTCCATGAGGAGCGCACACCCAGCTTCAAGGTCGACCCGCGGCGCGGCACTTGGCACTGCTATGGTTCCTGCAGCACGGGCGGCGATCAAATTTCCTTCTTGGAGCGCATCGACAATTTGTCGTTCGTGGAAGTGCTCGAGATTTTGGCCGCGCGTACGGGCGTCGAGTTGCCGCGTCGGCGTCGCGAAGATCCCGCGCGCCGCGATGAGGAGCAAAAACTGCGCGCCGCTCTCGAGTCGGCGGCGAACTATTACCGTCGTCATCTCAAGAGTCCCGAAGGTGCGCGCGCGGGCGAGTATGTGGCGGGGCGGGGACTGACCGATACCACCGCCGAGGCCTTTGGCGTGGGCTACGCGCCGGCCTCTGGCACGGCCCTCGTCGAGCACCTGCGCGCGCAAGGGCACGAGTTTGAGACGCTCGAAAAAGCCGGTTTGGCGCGCCGCAACGATGCCGGTCGCGCGTACGACTTCTTCCGCGGTCGCTTGATGATTCCCATTCGCGATAGCGAAGGAGGCGTGATCGGTTTTGGCGGGCGGCGCTTGGCCGATGACGATGCCTCAGGCCCCAAGTACGTCAACACGCCCGAAACCGAGCTTTTCAAGAAGGGGCGTTTGATCTACGCCTGGGATCGCGCCTTGCCGAATGTGCGCCGTGGTGGCCGCGTGGCGTTGGTGGAGGGCTATACCGATGTGATGGCCGCACACCAAGTGGGCGTCAACTTCGTGGCCGCAGTCTTGGGCACGGCGACCACTGAGGATCACGCCGCGCTGGTGCGCAAGAGCGGTGCACGCGTGGTTCAGTTGGTGTTCGACGGTGATGAGGCCGGGCGCAAGGCGGCTTACAAAGCGTTGCATGGTTTGTTGCCACTGGAACTCGAGCTACAGGTGGCGATGCTGACCGGTGGCGACGATCCGTGCGATGTGTGCGTGCGCGAAGGCTCGGCTGGTTTCTTGGCGCATTTGGATACGGCTCAGCCGTGGTTCTCCTTCTTGATCGAAGGCTTGCGCGGCAAGCGCGGGATGGAACTCTCGCAAGAGATCGACCGCGTGTTGGGTTTGTTGACGCGCCTGAAGAAGCCGGTGCTGCGCGAGTCGTTGATTGGCGACTTGGCCAAGGCCATCGACTTGCCGGTGGCCGCACTGCGCGAACAGTACAACTCCCTGCCGGAAGTGGTGCGCGAGCGCCAGTTGTCGCGCGGGACCCTGATTCCGCAGCGCCCGCCTGCTACGCAGTCCGCGCCACAGCAACCTGCTCAGGCGCGTGCCGCGGTTCCGGTTGTGACGGCTGCCGCCGTCAGGGTCGATCCACGCGAGCTGGCGGCGTGGCAGGATGTGCTCGGCGGATTGCTGTTGGCGCCGGCGTACCTGCCTTACTTGCGCGGGCGCGAGCACCAAATCCCCGATTCCGACCTTGCTGTCCTTTTCGGAACGATCACGACGCTCTACGAGGAGGGCGGGGCTGTGACGGAGGGCGGGCCTGTGACCCAGGCCGGGGCCGACAGCGGCCTTGACCTCAACGCCCTGCTGGCGCGCCTTGGTGATCACCCGGCGCGGCACCGCGTTAGTCCGTTGCTGGACCGTGCGAGCCGCGCGGATGACCCCAAGGTCCTGCTCGAAGGGGCCCTACGCACATTCTGGAAGCTCGACTACGAGCGCGAACAGCGCCGTATTCAGGCCAGATTCAAGGAACTGGAGGGGCAAGAGGGCGCGTCCGAGGAGATCGGACAGCTCGCCCTGCGCCTCCGTGAACTGCAAACCATGAATAAATCGGTCAAATAGGCGCGAAAGAACTTCTTGGGCCATACTTCTGTGGCTTAAGAGACAAGCTCGAACGCCTACTAGACCAAGGGTACGCCTCCCCCCACGGGGCGTGGCCTAGACGCGATGGGATGAGAGAGACGGTCTACACGAGATATGGCTGAAAAACCGGACGACATCGTCAAGCAGCTACTGGAAGAGGGCAAGCGTAAGGGCTCCCTCACCTACACGCAGATCAACAATCTGCTGGAGGACCAGTTCCTGCCGCCGGATCGCATGGATGCGGTCATTACGGCTCTGGAAGACGCGGGTGTCGAGCTCATCGACGATCCCGAGTCAGGTCCCGGCCAGATGGCGGACATGGAGGAAGACACGGCCTCTGTGC
>JBILXQ010000248.1:0-4723 GCA_044378375.1 Planctomycetota bacterium | reverse complement strand
ATGGTGGTTTCCTTGGCCGAAACCACCGTGAAATCCGGCAAGTGGGAAGGCAAGAAGATGGCGCGCCTGCGCCTCGAGGACCTGACCGGCAGCGTGGGCGTGACCTGCTTCCCCCGCACTTGGGAGGAGCAGAAGACACGCCTTGCCGAAGGCGCGGTGATCGTGATCTCCGCCAAGCTCGAAGAGAAAGGCGAGGAGCCGGCACTGCTCCTAGAAAGCGTTTGGAGCGTCGAGGAGGCCATCGGGCGCTTCCAGGGTGCCGTGGTGGTGTCCCTAACCCCCGAGGACGACGGCTTGCTGGAACGCCTCTCGGCGCTGGTGGAGCGTCACAAAGGCAAGAACCAGCTCTACCTGCAGGTCGAGGGCGGTGACGGGCACGTGCGCCGGGTGCGGGCGGGGTCGCAGCACAAGGTGGCGGTGAGTGAGGGGTTTGCGAAGGAGTTGGAGTCGTTGTTGGGGCCGGGGCGGACGCGACTGGCAAGGATCTGATACTGGCGTAGCCGGTTGTGCACGAGTTGGCGACTGCCGCGTTTCGACTTCGTCAAAACAACTGGGTTGTTGTCCCATCGTGAGCCGCTCATGCGTCTAGCACAGTTTGGGCCGCTCGCAAGGAGCGGTTAACTCTAGGGGCCAAGGCTCTCTAGAGACCACCGTGACTGCGGAGGGCGAGATGGTGGCGAGGAGGCCGACGCCAGCCAGGCCTCGCCCTGACGAGTCTCGGCGACGAAAATTGCCCGAATATCCGGCGGTGCCCTACACCAGGCCCACGCTGCGTGCGTCCACCGCACCAGCTAGCCCAACATCGTGCACACTCAGCTGGGCCATTATCACATGGGAGCTGGCTCCCCCTTCCCCCCAAACGCAAAGCACCCATCCCGGTGCTCACCGGAACGGGTGCTGTCCTAAAAGACCTCAGCCTAGACCAGGTGCTCCAGCACGACTCCGCGGAGCCGTGCCGTACTCACCCAGTCTCGTCTCAGGCAGTCTTGGCTTCTTCGGCCTTCGGCGTGCGCTCGACGAACTCGAGGATCACGCGCGAGCCGTTGTCGCCCAGACGGGGCTTCGACAAGTGCAGGATGCGGCAGTAGCCACCCGGACGGGTCGCGAAGCGCGGTCCGAGGATGTCGAACAACTTGTCGATCGAGCTCTTGTCACGCAGACGAGCAAACACGGCGCGGCGGTTGGCCTGCGTGTCGCTCTTGGCGAGCGTGACGATCTTCTCGACGAACGGCTTCACAACCTTGGCCTTGGCCGGGGTCGTGATGATGCGTTCATGCAAGACGAGACTGTTAGCCATGTTCTTCATCATGGCTTGACGGTGGCTCGTAGTGCGGCCTAGGCGATTCCCTGCGCAACGGTGTCTCATGGCTCTTCTTCCTGTCTTCGTGGGGCTTACCGCTCGCGGCGGATCAGGCTCCCATACCCAGCGAGAGCCCGCGCTCCGCCAGCTTGTTCTTGATCTCAAGGAGGCTGGTGCGGCCGAGGTTCTTGAGGTTCATGACCTCTTCCTCGCCCAGCGACACCAAGTCACCAACGGTCTGAATGTTCGCGCCGTCGAGGCAGTTGCGGGCGCGCACGGACAGCTCCAACTCGGAAATCGACATCGACAGCTGGCGATTCACTTCCGAGCTAGCCTGATTGCGCACATTGAACTCCGAGGTGCTCGGATCTTCCGCGATCAGCGAAAGGTCGCGGCTCGTGCCCGAAATCACGAACGGGTTCAGGTGCTTGCGGTAGATCTTCGCAGCTTCGGTCAGCGCCATATCCGGCGTGATCGTGCCGTCGGTCCAGATCTCCATGACCAAACGGTCGTAGTTCGTCAGCTTGCCGACGCGTGTCTGCTCGATGAGGTAGCGCACGCGGGTCACCGGCGAGTAAATCGAGTCGACCGGGATGGTGCCCAGTTGCAGCGACTCGGAGGCGTTCTCGTCGGCCGGGATGTACCCGCGACCGCGCGACACCGTCAGCTCTGCGTTGAACTTGCGGTCCTTGGTCAAGGACGCGATGTGCAGGTCGGTGTTCGCCACGCGCGCACCACCCTCGCACTGGACATCGGCACCCGTGATCGGGCCCTTGCCCGACTTGGCAATGCGGCACACGATCGGCTGCGTGCCGTCGTAGCTGATGCGCAAGCGCTTGATCGCCAGGATGATGTCGGCCACGTCTTCGTACACGCCGTCGAGGCTGTCGAACTCGTGGTTCACGCCATCGATCTTGACCGTAGTGACGGCCGTGCCTTCGATCGAAGACAACAGCACACGGCGCAAGCCGTTGCCGATGGTGTGGCCAAAGCCACGCTCAAACGGCTCAACGCTGCAGCGGCCGTAGGTCGAGGTGAGGGTCTCTTGATCGAACTGCACGCGGCTGGGCAGCTCGAAGTTACGCCAACGAATTCTCATGGGTCAGATCCTGCGTGGAACCTTGCGTAGGTGGGTGTATCCAGAGCGTGTCCAGAAGGCGTTTCGAGTGGCGCTCGCGGCGGTGGTTCCTGACCTCCGCGAGTGTCCTCTTCTGCACCGACTGACGCTGCCTCGCTAAGAGGCAGCCGCCCAGATACGGATGGATGTTTGCTTCGAGGGGATGTTACTTCGAGAGGAGCTCGATGATGAGCTGCTCTTGGATAGCGTGCGGCACGTCTTCGCGGCGCGGCACAGCAACGACCTTCGCGGTGAGCGTGTCGGCGCTGACTTCCACCCAGGCGGGGACGGGCTGCGACTTGTTCACTTCGATCGCCTCGCTGACGATCTTCTTCGTGTTCTCGCGGATCGACGGAGCGACCACATCACCCGGGCGCACCGAGTACGAGCAGACGTCAACCTTCTTGTTGTTGACGCGCACGTGGCCGTGGTTGATCAACTGGCGAGCGTGGTTGCGCGACAGGGCAAAGCCCGCGGCGAGCAACACGTTGTCCAAGCGACGCTCCAGCAGAACCATGAGGTTCTCACCGGTGTTGCCGCGCAGACGCTCGGCCTCTTGGAAGTAGAGGCGGAACTGGCGCTCACCGACGCCGTAGATGCGCTTGAGCTTCTGCTTCTCGCGCAAACGGACGCCATATTCGGTGACCTTGCTGCGCTTCTGCGCGTGCACACCCGGCGGGTAGTCACGGCGAGAAACGGCGCACTTTTCAGTGAAGCAACGCTGGCCCTTGAGGAAGAGCTTGATCCCCTCGCGGCGGCACAGCTTGCACTTCGGATCGACGATACGAGACATGTGATGGTGTTCCTGTGGCTAAGCTGTGGGATCAGACGCGACGCTTCTTGCGGGCGCGGCAACCGTTGTGCGGCAGCGGGGTGATGTCCTCGATGGTGAGGACCTTCAAGCCAGAGTTGGCGAGAGCACGGACGGCCGACTCGCGGCCCGAGCCTGCGCCCTTGACCTTGACCTCGACTTCACGCAGGCCCAAGCGCACCGCACTGGCTGCCGCGCGCTCTGCAGCGCGCTGCGCACCAAACGGCGTGCTCTTACGGGTGCCCTTGAAGCCGACGGCTCCAGCGCTGCCCGTGGCGAGCACTTCGCCTGTAGCGGTGGTGATCGTCACCAGCGTGTTGTTGAAGGTGGCCTTGACGTGCGCGACGCCACGGTGCCCGACCTTCTTGAGCTTCTTCTTGGCAGCCTTGGCGGGTGCCGCTGCGCCGGTCTCGGTAGTCTTAGTTTCGTTGGCCATGGTTTCTTATTCAGCTCCGGCAGATCACTTCATGCCCTTGACGGACTTCTTGCCGGCGACGGTCTTACGCGGACCCTTGCGCGTGCGGGAATTGGTACGCGTGCGCTGGCCGCGCACAGGCAGACCGCGACGGTGACGCATGCCGCGGTAGCAGCCGATGTCACGCAAGCGGGCGATCGATGAGGCGACCAAGCGGCGCAACTGACCTTCCACCGAGTACTCCTTTTGCAGGTAGTTCGCGATGCTGGCGAGCTGCTCTTCCGTGAGGTCACGCGCCTTGAGGCCCGGGTCGAGGCCCAGGGCGGCGCAGGTCTTGGCGGAGGTCGTGCGACCAACGCCGTAGATGTACGTCAGCGAGATCTCGAGACGCTTATTCGGGGGGATGTCTACACCGATCAGACGCGGCATGTGTGGTTCTCTTCTCTACTCGTGTACGGTTGTGCTGAATGTGGCCAAGGGCTCACTTGCCTTGGCGCTGCTTGTGGCGCTTGTCGCTGCAAATGACACGCACGACGCCACGGCGCCGGACGATCTTGCAGTTCATGCACATGCGACGAACGCTGCTACGGACTTTCATGATCCATCCCTCTTTCTACGCTCTCCGCGACAGATGATGCGCCCCTTGGTTAGGTCGTAGGGCGACATCTCCACGGTGATTTTGTCTCCCGGCAGGATACGGATGTAGTGCATCCGCATCTTGCCGCTCACGTGGGCGAGGATCTCGTGTCCCGACTCCAACTTGGCACGAAAGCGCGCGTTGGGTAGAGACTCGGTCACCATCGCTTCGACCGTGATCGGTTCTTCCTTGGCCATCAGCTCACTCCCGCCGCGGATGCGGCGCGTTCGAGGTCGCGGAAGACCTGGTCTGTGTTGCGGTCGCCGTCGACTTCCGACAGCAATCCGCGTGAACGATACCAACCTTCGAGCGGGAGAGTCTGCTCGCGGTACACCGCAAGGCGCTTCGTCACCGTCTCTAGGGCATCATCGGTGCGGATGTGCAGCTCGCCGCCGCACTTGTCGCACTTGCCTTCCACCTTGGACGGTGAATGGCTGATGTGG
>JBILXQ010000247.1:0-4725 GCA_044378375.1 Planctomycetota bacterium | reverse complement strand
ACCGAGATGGCCCGCATGGTTGCCGTGCAGTGCGACTCCTTGCGCCACGCCGAACTGCAGGAGCTCGAAGAGAAGGCCCACGAAGCCTCGGTGAAGATGCTCTTCCCTCTAACTGTGTTGCTTCTGCCAGCCACCCTGCTGCTCATCATCGGTCCGCTCTTGATGATGCTGTTCGACGCTCTACAACAAGCAACTGCCGATTGATCGCTATCGATGATGGATCGCTACCTAGACACACACAGCATGAACCTCACAACAAGTAAGTACCGTGCGTTGCTACGCTCGGGCTGGGTACTGGGCGCGAGCTTGTGCCTGCTAGCCTGCGCCAACAAGCGTGGTTCAGGCACGGTCGATGGCACGGACTACGCCGCTCAAGTTGCCGATCGCAAGCACGCGCAAGCCCCCTTCGACGAACAGGCACGGCAAGCGATCTTGCGCGAGCGCGCCCTGTATGACTCGCACTTCGTCGCGGGTACGGCCAAGCTCACGCCGCGTGGCGAGCGCGAGCTAGCCGTGCTGGCCGAGGCCATGCTCGAGACCGGAGGACGCTTGTCGGTAGAGCGCGGCAGCGTCCGCGCCACGCTGCATGCTGCGCGTTTGGACAGCGTGCGCGATGCCTTGGCGCGCGCCGGCATCGCACCCGACCGCGTGTTGTTGGACGAAGCCGGTCCGGGCGGATCGGGAAGCACCAGTAGCGAGGCGCTGCGCGTCCTCGATGCTGCGCGGCGCGAACCGATGCGCTTGCCGACCTCGGGCATCTTGTCCACCGCGACGACGGGAGGAACACAATGAACAGCATCCACGGATGGCGCGCCTGCATCGCCGTTGCGGCTCTGGTAGTGGCCAGCGCTTGCCAAACCACTACCGATCCCGAACCCGACTGGTTCGAGGGTGGGCCGATGCGCCCGGCATCGGCCGAGACGCTGCAACTGACGGCCAGGGTTCTGGCCTCCAAAGGCGACACCGCGCGTGCGGGTGCTGTGCTCGATCGTTTGCTGCGCGAGCATCCCGATCACTTGGGCACCTACACCGAAGGCGCCGAGGTGCTGCTGTACGAAGGTCGCATCAACGAAGCGGTGCGTTGGCTTGACCGTGGCCTGGAGCGGTTCCCGCAACATGCCGTGCTCTTGAACGATCGCGGACTGTGCCACTTGTTGGTGCCGGATCTCGCGGCCGCAACCAAGGACTTTGAAGCTGCCTACGCGGCGGATAAGGACGATGCGGATTATGTAGCCAACTTGGCGCTCGTGCGGGCCTTGGCTGGCGACGAGGCCGGAGCGCGTGAGCTGTGGCGTCGGGTCGTGGGACCGGAGCAAGTTGAGGGCAACCTTGAGGTTGCACGCAAGGCGCGTCCAGGCTTCGCCACGACGGGGGGCGGCTAAGCGCGGGTCGGATAGAGCTCTGGATGACAAGCACACTAGACAAATCCTAGGTAGCGAGATTCGAGCAATCCGAGTACGGTCGTACATGAGACAGGGAAGTGGCGTTGCACGCCCCCGCCCTGCTTTCCCATAGAGCCCCATACCCTCAAACGAAAGACCCCCTCTCATGAAGAACTGGATCCTGAATTTCATCAACGACGAGCGTGGCGCCGAATCCATCGAGCTGGGCATCACCGGCGCGGTCGTTGCCGGCGGCGCAGTCGCGGGTTTCTCCCTCGTCAAGGGCAAGGTCATCGAGAAGCAAGAAGAGCTCGTTGACAAGCTCGACGAATCGACGGCCGGCTGATGCTTCAGCGACCCTGAGAGTGCTGGGCGCGGTCTCGTCAGTCGGGGCTGCGCCCGGTTCTCGTTACAACAACTACAGAAAAGACAACTAGAGCTATGAGAACCTGGATTTTGAACTTCCTTCGCGATGAGCGCGGCGCAGAAGGCGTCGAGCTGGCGATTACTGGTGCTGTCGTCGCAGGCGGTGCCGTTACGGGTTTCCTGCTAGTCAAAGAAGAGCTGGGACATAAGCAGACGGAACTGGCGCGCAAGCTGTACAACGCGACCCCTTACTGAAGTCCCTCACAAGCCGCCGAGGCTACAAATGACCAAGGCGCGACTTCGCACTGCGAAGCCGCGCCTTGGAGTTTGAGCGACAGCCTCGACGGCCGTCAGCCGAAATCAACCGGCGGTCGACTCGTCGAGCTTGTCAACGAGCTCTTCTTGCTTCTCGATGACCTTGCCCTTGACGAGGGAGAAACCCGCGACCGCGCCGCCGGCAACGACCGCGCCGGTGATGCCCAGCTCGACGGACTCGGCGCCACGCTCGTCGTTGATGAAGTTCAGGATCCAGTTCTTCATGAGAGTGCTTTTCTTGTACTGAGGGTTGTAAGGGACTCGTTTTTGAGACCAAAAGGCGGATAAGTCGCTCCTCAGTCTCTGGAATGAGAATACCCCAAGATCGTGCAGACGACCACCCCAAAAGTGCAGGTGCTGGTGAGCTTGACTTAGGCCCATTAGACCAGCCCCAGTGGGCAAGATCCGGCCTCAAGGGGCCCCTAGAGCCAATACCGTAGCGAGTGCCAGAACGCATCCTTGCTGCGCTCCCACCACGAGCGCGCCGCCAGTTCCTCCAACGAGACGGGCGTGCACAGCTGCACATCGGTCTCAAACTGCGCATGCACCCGCTCCCCCAGCGGGCGGTCCAGCACCACCAAACCCGCCTCCAGATTGTGCTCGATCGAACGGCGGTCCAGGTTGTAGCTGCCGATGGTGGTCCAGATGCCATCGATCACGGCGAACTTGGCGTGCATCATGCCGGGCCAGCGGTGCAGTTCGACGCCGCTTTTGAGCAAGCGCGTGTACTGGAAGCGCGCCGCGTGCGCGACGGCGGCCACATCGCTTTGGCCGGGCACCACAATGCGCACACGCACGCCGCGTCGCACGGCTTGGGCCAGGGCACGGCGCAGGCCGCGGGTGGGGATGAAGTAGGCGTTCATGATCGCAATCTCGTGGCGCGCAGCGCGGATGGCGTGCAAGTAGCTCAAATGCATGCCGAAGCGTTCGCGCACGCCTTCGTTCACGATCACCTTGGCACCCAACACGCTCGGCAGGCGGCTGAACTCGGGGCGAGTCGGTGCTTGGGCCGGCAGCGGATAGCTCGAGCCGCCTGCGCGCAACCAAGTCGCGGCGAAGGCAGTGGAGAGCGACTGCACGACAGGGCCTTCGACTTGAGCATGCCAGTCATACCAGCCACCACCACCTTTGGTGATGTCTTCGTACTCCGCGCCTAGGTTCAAGCCGCCGATGAAGCCCACGCAGTCATCGACAACCAAGATCTTCTTGTGATCACGCGTGTTGAGGCCATGGCGCGGTCGCCACGGCGCAACAGGGTGGAACTCGCACACCTGCACACCGTGCTGGCGCAGGCTGTCAAGAAAACTTGACGCCAGCCCCAGACAGCCCACCGCATCCACAAGCAGGCGCACCGTGACGCCTGCTTGCGCGCGCTCGCCGAGCGCCGCAGCAAACGCACGCCCCACCGCATCGTCACGCAGGATGTAGGTCTCCAAATGCACACGCTGCTTGGCCTGCGCGATCGCCGCCAGCATCGCAGGAAAGGCTTCGCCACCGCCGCGCAACGGTTGCACCGCCGAGTGCCACTGCAAACGCTCGGGCCGGCGTACATAGGCCCAATCGCCCTCCGCGACATGCGGATGGAGCCATTGCCGCGCCTTCGTCAGCACATCCAAGCGGGACATACACGAACTCAGTTCAACGCACGCAAGCGCTCGAGCACGCCCGTCGCAGCACCCGAGTCGAGCGAGCGTGCGGCTTGGTCGATGCCTTCGGCCAGCGTGTAGGCGCGACCGCAAGCCTTGAGAGCTAGCGCGGCTGCGAGCAAGGTCGCATTGCGCGCGGGCCCACCAGCTCCGGCCAACACGGCAAGCGTCACATCGCCGCAAGCCTTCATCAACGCCGGATCATCGCCGGTGCCCTTGCCCTCCGGCGGCGGACCAAAGGTGGGCATGTCCGGCTCTTCGCCGCACAACATGCCAAAGTCCTCCGGCTCCACATTCATAGGCACGACATGCTTCTCGCTGATCTCGATGCCGCGCGTGCGACGCGTCACCGACGGCACAATGCCGCCCTCCACGCCCTGCACAGCGATGCCGCGCGGATGACCGAGGCTCGACATAACTTCGATCGCGGTGCCCAACACCGGACCGGCATGCGTGCCGAGCAACACCGCTGCATTGGCAGGAGCCAAGAGCTTCTCAACCGTCGAGATCGGCGTGCGGATGACGACATCGTTGCGCACTTTGCGCAGCGTCAACAACGGCGGCAGCATGCCGGTCACAGCACACGCGCCGAAACCGGTCTGCTCGACCCACGCTTCGACTTCGCTAGGATCCCAGGTCATGCCCACGCCCAAGGCCTCTAGCACCGAAGCTGCGGTCAAACCGCGCTTGGGCGGGACGCAACGATCGGAGAGCAGCAGGACCTTGGCGCCAGCACCCGCGGCCACCAAGCCCGCGGCCACATCGAGCGGCGGCAAGTGATCCGTGCCGTCATGCGGCGGACACAACGCGACCAAGTTGCTCACGCCCTGGCACGGAATCGTGGCCATGCGGCGCGCTGCGCGCGCAAAGCCAGTGAGCTCTTCGACGGTCAGACCTTTGGTGCGCACCAACACCAAGAACGCGCCGACTTGGATCTCGCTCTCGGTGCCCGAGAGAATCGCCGTGAAGGCGCGATCCGCCTCTTCTACGCTGAGGTTGCGCGTCCCCTTGTGGCC
>JBILXQ010000246.1:0-4738 GCA_044378375.1 Planctomycetota bacterium | reverse complement strand
CGCCTTGCCCCACCACTCCAGCGCTTGACGCAAGTCCGCGTTCGTCTCACGCAAGCGCTCATCAACACAGTCAGCCAAGATCAAGTAGCACTCGGAGGCCAAGTAGCTGTCCGCCTCTTGATCGAAGGCCGAGGCCAAAGTGTCGAGCGCCGGAATGATCTTCTGGTAGGTCGCGGCCTCGCGACGCTCCATGTTGGCGAGGTACTCGTCACGCGCGCTGGTGTAGCGCTTCAACAGATCCGCACGGATCTTCCACGCTGCATCATCCAAGCCAGCGAAGTAGGCCACCTCGCGCTCGGGAAAGTCCGTCTCCAACTCAGCCTTCCACGCCGCCGACAAGGCCTCGAGCATGGCCTTCTCCGCTTCGTCGTCGTCCTTGGCGAGCTTCTCCGCCAGCTCGGCAATCCACGCGGCCGCTTGCGTGGACTCGGCCTTGACCAACTTCTGCAAGTCAGTCTTCTTGGTGACGACCTTCTCGGCTTTGGCACGCCAAGCAGGATCAGGTTTGTCCGCGCTAGCAGGTACAGCCAACAGGACGAGGGACAGGGCGAGCAGAAGTGCGGTGCGGTCCATCGGGACCAGCAGTCTACCGCCCGCCGCTCGACAGGCTCAACGGCGAGCAGACATGCGTTCGAGGAAGGCCTTCTCCGCTCGCGTCAGCGAGCCGATCCCCTCGCGGTGAATCTTCTCCAACAACCGATCCATGCGCGCCTCGTCGTCGGCCCCGCGCTCGAGGCTGGCCACCGCTCGTTTGCGAGCCAACGCGGCCCAAGGGTCCGCCCGCCACAAGCCGCTACGCACCCACACGTAGCCGGCAGCCAAGCCACCCAGGTGCACCAAGTGGGCGACCCCGCTCGCGCCCTCCTTGAAGTCCAGCAGCGCGGCAAAGACCGTCAAAGCCACGATGCCAAGCGCCATGGTCTGCAGCCGCAGCGGGAAGACGATCAGCAAGACCCGCGTGTCGGGGTGCAGGGTGGCGCACGCCGCCATGACGCCGTAGGCCGCTCCCGAGGCTCCGATGGCCGCCGGCGACTCGAGGCCGAAGGCGACCGGCACCAAGAACACCAAACCACCTGCTAGTTGGAAGCCGAACCACGCCAGCACAAAGCGCTTGGGGCCCACTTCCGCCTGCAGCATGGACCCAAAGAACCACAGCATGAGCACATTGCCCACGATGTGCATAGGGTCGCGAACCGCGTGCAAGAAGCCGTAGGTCAGGAGCTGCCAAACCTCGGGAATGCCCTGCAACCAAGCTTGGGGATCGAGTCGCCCCCAACGCAACAGCAACTGGTAGAGGCTGTCATCGCTGCCTGAACTCGGCAGTAGGTACAGGACAAAGTGCAGCAGGAACACCGCCCCCAGCACCAACGCTAGGGTCCTTACCGCTCCCGTAAAGGGCGGCAAAGAGAACGAGACTCCCTGCGATTCAGGTCGCATGTTGAGTCTCTCATCGGCACGCCGTTCGGGCGGCCTGCAGAGTGTTCGCCAGAAGCATGGCAATCGTCATCGGACCGATGCCACCAGGCACTGGGGTGATGGCCCCTGCATGGCCAACAGCGGCGTCATAGTCGACATCGCCGACCAAGCGACCGTCCGGCAAGCGATTGATGCCCACATCCAAGACCGTCGCGCCGGGACGAATCCAATCGCCCTTCACCATCAGCGGACGCCCGACCGCGGCCACCACAAGGTCGGCACGACGGCACAACGCCGGCAAGTCGCGCGAACGCGAGTGGGCCATGGTCACGGTGGCATTGCGTTCCAATGCCAAGAACGCGAACGGCTTGCCCACCAGCATGGAGCGACCGATGACAATGACCTCGGCTCCTTCAAGCGGCAGCGAGTGGCGATCGAGGATCTCGATGCAACCCGCTGGAGTGCACGGACGCAGTCCCGGCCGGCCCATGGCGAGCGCAGCCACATTGTGGGCATGCAGCCCATCCACATCCTTGCGTGGGTCGATGCGTTCGATCACCACGCTGGCATCGAGATGCGATGGCAATGGCAACTGCACCAAGATGCCGTGCACGCTTGCATCGGCATTCAGGCGTTCGACGACAGCCAGCAACTCTGCCAGAGTACTTGTCGCAGGCAGACGCTCGGTGCGAACGGCAAAGCCCACCTCGTGAGCCGCCTTGTCCTTGTTCTTGACGTACACATGACTGGCGGGATCATCCCCCACCAACACCACCGCAAGGCCAGGCTGCACACCGCGCTCGGCGAGGAGCTGTGCCGCACCACGACGCACATCGTCGCGCACCAGAGCCGCAGTAGCCTTGCCGTCAAGAATTCTGGCACTCATCGCGTGCTGGGCTCCGCGCGCGCTTGATCCTGATTCTGCGGTGTCCCGCCTTGCATGCCTTCCTGCGGTTGCACGCCATCATCGGTGTAGCGGTGCAAGGACTTTTGACTGTCCGGCAGGTAGCCAAAGATCTGGAAGGTCAAGAACACGCTCAGCGCACCGGCGACGAGCACACTCATCGCCTTCTCGCCGCGATAGCCGCCCAACAAGCGCATGTGGATGTAGATCACATACACGAGCCAAGTGATCAGCGCAGAGTTCTCCTTGCTGTCCCAGCCCCAGTAGTTGGCCCACGCTTCTTGCGCCCAGAAGGCGCCCATCCACAAGCCTGCCGTCAAGAACGGGAAGCCCACGGCAAACGCGCGGAAGGAGACTTCCTCAAAGCTGGTCTCCAGGCGCTTGACGGTGTCAGTGGCCGGCATGCGGCCGCTGAAGTGCAGCACGGCAAACACCAAGCCCGCCAACACGAACATGGGGATGGTCACGACTTGCGCGAACGGCACAAGCAACAAGCCTGCGAGCACGATCCACTGCGAGGTCTTGGACCAACCACCACGGAAGACACCGGTCCAGAAGCGCGTGACGAAGTACACGAGGCACATCACCGCCGCGACCGCCATGGTGGCGTAACTGAAGATCAAGCACGACAGGTGCGGTGCGAACCAATAGCTCTGCAACGCCGGCGGCAAGTCGCGTTGAGCCGTGGACAAGGTGCGCACATGTGCGTGTGTCGCCCACACGCCCACGAGCACCGACATCACCAGCACATCTTCGAGGATGGCCCATCCATGGCCACGCTTGGACAGACCAAGTGCGGGCTTCAGCACCACCATCGACACGAGCAACGCAGTGGTGAACATGGTCAACACTTCGCTCATGGTCTGGCTGGGGAAGTGGTTCACTTCGATCCAGCGCCAACCCACCGCGAAGCTCATGACCACCAAAGCAGCCCACGTGAGCAGAATCGGCGCACGATGAAGCAGCGCGGAACCTGCAGTGGGCTCTTGCTTGGCTGCGCGCCAATGCACCAGAGCAGACAAGACGCAGACGATGGCTCCGAGCAAGCACAACACATCCGCGGTCGCCGTCAAGCGCGCGGAGTTGGTCATGTCAGACTCAAGCAGGATGCGTAGGCTTTCCATGGTGTTTCGTCTCTCCTAGTGAAGCAGCGTTACGGACGCGCCTCGGTGTCTGCACGGTTCTTGCTGGAGAAGATCGGCCGTAGCACAAACGCTACCACCGCGCCAAAAATGGTCAGGTACATGCCGATCAGCACGATCGGAATGCCGGGGTCATACACCACGCCGATGCCGGAGTAGCGCGGATTGCGCGGGTCTGCGTTGGTCTGGAAGAAGCGGTACCCACGCCACTTGAAGTAGTCGTTGACGCGGATTTCGCGTGCGCGTTCATCGCCCGCATCCACGCGCACCAACTTGTCCAAGTCGCAGCCAGCGTCCAAGTGATCGTTACGACCGGCAAAGCCGCGCGTGAACCCACCTAGGAAGCGACGCCAAGACGGCAACTGGCACTCGTGCTCGTGCACAGCCAACACGCTGCGCCACTCGAACGGGAAACCAGCGTCGTTCTCGTAGTAACGGATGTAGAAGCTCTCGTCCGGCGAGATCCAGATGTTCGCGAGGCTTTGATCCGTCGAGGCCATCGTGACGGTCTCGACGCGCTCCTTGGGCGTGCCCTTGTCGATCGTCACGCGCAGAATCGCACCCGTGGGATCCGTGGTGTAGAAGTACGGGCTGAAATCCGGGTCGTCGATGTGCTCGGCTTCGGGGTCAAAAGTAACCACCTTCTCCAAGCGCGCCTCGTGCACGAGCTCTTCGACCAAGAGCTCACTCTCACCCGGCATGTCGACGGTGGTGCCCTTCGTGGCCGTGGCTTCGCGCCCATCGTCAAAGTAGACGGTTGCAGCACCATCACGCGCGTAGTGCAACACCGCACGCGTCGGACCGCGCGACAACCAACGATCCCACTCGAGATCGGCCACGAGTTCCGAATACTCGAAGCGCTTTTGGAGATCGTGTTCTTCGGCCTTCAACGCCTCGAGCACCAAGCGCCGTTCGGTGTGACCACCACGCGTGGGCGTGATCTCCAACCAGACGCCCGGGTTGCGCGGCGCCACCGTGTGGATGGGACGCGGATCGCGAATCTCGGTCTTGCCGTTGGAATCCAGACGGAAGTCGGCCATCGCTTCACGCACGACGACCTGGTAGTCGCCCGCATCAATCGTCTCACCCAAACGGATCGGATAGCGGCGCGATTCCACTTGGCCCGCAGCAGCGACTCGCACAGACAACCAACCCAAGCGCTCTTCATCAGGGCTCGTCAAGTACGCGCGCGCAGCCTTGGCCTCGCCACCTTCGACCACAGCCAAACGCCAAGACCAACGCGGGTCGTAGAAGGTGTTGCGGCCCGGTACATCCG